>DATLVV010000238.1:0-2641 GCA_035577165.1 Steroidobacteraceae bacterium
GCGATCACCTTCACCTGCATCTGTCTGTTCGTCGGCGCCATGGGCAAGTCCGCGCAAATGCCCCTGCACGTGTGGCTGCCCGATTCCATGGAAGGCCCGACCCCGATTTCGGCGCTGATCCACGCCGCGACCATGGTGACGGCCGGCATTTTCATGGTCGCGCGCATGTCGCCGCTGTTCGAATTGTCGGAGACCGCGCTGTCGACGGTGTTGATCGTCGGCGCGACCACGGCATTTTTCATGGGACTGCTCGGCATCGTCGCCAACGACATCAAACGAGTGATCGCCTATTCGACCCTGTCGCAGCTCGGGTACATGACCGTGGCGCTCGGCGCCTCGGCCTACGGTGCCGGCATTTTCCATCTCATGACGCATGCCTTTTTCAAGGCGCTGCTGTTCCTGGCCGCCGGCTCGGTGATCATCGCCATGCACCATGAGCAGGACATGCGCAAGATGGGCGGCCTGAGAAAGTACATGCCCATCACGTATTGGACCTGCCTGGTGGGGTCGCTGGCCCTGATCGGATTTCCGGGCACCGCAGGGTTCTTCTCCAAGGATGCCTTGATCGATGCGGTGCACCTGGCAACCCGCCCGGGGCACACCTACGCGTATTACTGCGTGCTGAGCGGCGTGTTCATCACGGCCCTGTACACCTTCCGCATGTTTTTCATGACCTTCCACGGCGAGCCGCGCATGGATCATCACACCCGGGAGCATCTGCACGAGAGTCCCTGGGTGGTGACCTTGCCGCTGGTGCTGCTGGCCATTCCCTCGGCGCTGATCGGCTGGTTCACGATCGAGCCCGTGCTGTTCGGCGGCTACTTCCAGGGCGCCATCCATGTGCTCGCCGCGAACGACGTGTTGACGCGGGTGGGCGAGGAGTTCCATGGCTCGCCCATGGAGTTCATGTGGGCCGCCTTCAGCGCGCCGCCGGTATGGCTCGCCGCGCTCGGCGCATTCACCGCTTGGTGGTTCTTTCTCAAGAAGCCGGCGCTGGCGGATGCCGCGGAACGCCGCTTCAAGTGGCTGTACACGATATTGGTCAACAAATACTACTTCGACTGGTTCAATGAAAACGTCATCGTGCCGGCGGTACAGCGCCTCGGCGGCGGCCTGTGGCGCTTCGGCGATCAGATCGTGATCGACGATGGCCTGGTCAACGGCAGCGCCCGCACCGTCGGCTGGGTGGGTTCGGTGATGCGCTATGCGCAGTCGGGGTACCTGTATCACTACGCGTTCGCCATGATCCTGGGACTGGCCTCGTTCCTGGTGTGGCTGCTATGGCGAACATGATGTTCGGCGGCCACTTGCTGTCGCTGCTGATCTGGCTGCCCATCGTCGGCGGTTTTGCGGTGCTGATCCTCGAGGATCGGGCCGCAAGATGGCTGTCATTGCTGATCAGCGGATTGAGCCTGTTGCTGAGCGTCCCTTTGTTCGCGCTGTTCAAGAACGGCACGGCCGCAATGCAATTCGTGGAGCGCGCGCCCTGGATTTCGACCATTCATTCGGAATACTACATCGGGGTGGACGGCATCTCGATGCCGCTGATCCTGCTCACCACCTTTACCACCGTGCTCATCGTCATCGCCAGCTGGAGCAACGTCGAAAAGCGCGTGGCGCAGTATTTTGCGGCGTTCCTGATATTGGAAGGGTTGATGATCGGCGTATTCGCCGCGATGGACGGCGCGCTCTTCTACGTGCTCTGGGAGGCCATGCTCATCCCGATGTTCATCATCATCGGCGTGTGGGGCGGTCCGCGGCGCGTGTATGCGACCATCAAGTTCTTCCTGTACACCTTCGTCGGTTCGCTGCTGATGCTGGTTGCGCTAATTTATATGTACCTGAAGTCGGGGAGCTACGAGCTTGCGGTATTCCAGAGAATGCCGCTGACCCTGACGCAGCAGACGTTCATTTTCTTCGCTTTCTTCGCCGCGTTCGCCGTGAAGGTGCCGATGTGGCCGGTGCACACCTGGCTGCCCGACGCCCACGTGGAAGCGCCCACCGGCGGCTCGGTGGTGTTGGCCGCCATCATGCTGAAAATGGGTGGATACGGCTTCTTGAGATTCTCGCTGCCGATCGCGCCCGACGCCAGCCGCCACTTTGATTGGCTGATCATTGCGCTGTCGTTGATTGCCGTGCTGTACATCGCCTTCGTGGCGTTGGTACAGCGCGACATGAAGAAGCTGATTGCATATTCCTCGATTGCGCACATGGGATTCGTGACCCTGGGGATGTTCATTGGATTTCAAATCGTGGCGCATACGGGCCGCACCACCGGCATTGAACTGGGACTGGACGGCGCCGTGGTGCAGATGTTGTCGCATGGACTGGTGTCGGGCGCCATGTTCCTGTGCGTCGGCGTCATGTATGACCGGGTGCACAGCCGCGAGATCAGCGCCTATGGCGGAGTGATCAATACCATGCCGAAATTCGCGGCCTTCATGGTGCTGTTCGCGCTCGCCAATTCCGGTCTGCCCGGAACGTCCGGATTCATCGGTGAATTCATGGTGATTCTGGCATCGTTCAAGGCGAACGTGTGGTACGCATTTCTGGCGGCAACCATTCTGGTGCTCGGCGCGGCGTACACCTTGTGGCTGAACTCCCGGCCGTTGAGATCCTTGAGTGCGGCCACCTTGTCGTT
>DATLVV010000239.1:0-6416 GCA_035577165.1 Steroidobacteraceae bacterium
GCCACGGCCGCGGAACGATGCCCTCCCCCCGCGTTGAAATACACTAAGTCGATGGATTTCATTGCCGAGGCCATTCTGCGCACGGACTGTGACTATTCGATGAAATCCAGCGATACTCGCCGCCTTACGGGGAGACGATGAACTACACCAAGCCGGTCGCCATCGAGTCGCAGGCGGTGCCGCGCAAGCGCCGCTCGATTCTCTTGCATCTGCTGCTGGGCTGCCTGTCGCTGCTGGCGGCGGCAGGGCTGTTCGCGGCCTATGAGCACTACCAGCTGCACGATCAATCGACGGCCTCGTGGGTATGCCTGATCGGCGCTGCCCTGCTCGCCCTCGCGCCGATTCGAGCGTTGCTGCGCGAATTCTTCGCTGTCGAAGGCAAGGTCCTGCATCTGTTCCACGGCATCGGCGGACTGGCATTGATCGCCCTGCCGTTGAGCGGGTTCGTGACGGGTGGCCGCGTGCTGAATCATGCCGCGCTTGCGCCCTTTGCCATCATGGGCGCCGCGCAAGCCATCATGCATCAGGACCACCCGCGCAATGCCCGGCAAGCAGAGGCGCTGGGCGAAACCGAGTTGCAGGCCGACCCGGCCTTTCAGTCTGCATTGCGGCGGGTTTCGACCCGGATCGGACTCGGCCTCGGGTTGGATTCCATCGAGCACACCATTGATCTCATGGGCGCCAATCCGGCGGCCGCCGGCGCCGCGCCGGCCTTGCGCAAGCGATTGATGGCCGTGCGCAAATCCGTGCAGCGGGAGACGTGAACGTGGCGCGTCTGCCTTGGATCCTGGCCGCGGCGATCTTTGCCGGGGCGATTTCACCCGGCGGCGTCGCCGATGCGCGGGGCGTGCAGCGCGGCGATCGCAGCGCTGCACCCGTTGCGGCCGATGCCAAGCGCCTCAGCCACGGTCGATTTCAGAATCTCCTGGTGTATGTGCCGAACGGCACGCCGACCAGCGTCGTGCTGTTCTTGTCCGGCGACGAAGGCTGGAACGCCGCGACCGATGCGATGGCGCGCCCGCTGATGCAGCAGGGCGCGATGGTGGTCGGCATCGACTGGGTCGCGTTCAAGGCAAACCTCGAAGCCGACGGCGATGCCTGCGTATTCCCGGACGGCGACCTGGAAAACCTCAGCCACTTCGTGCAGGCTTACTTTCACAGCCCGACTTACCTGTCGCCGATCTTGGTTGGCGTATCCTCGAGCGCTTCTTTTGCATACGCCGTGCTGGCGCAGGCGCCGCGCAACACCTTTGCCGCAGCGCTGACCTTCGGTTTCTGCCCCAGCCTCGATTTGCAGAAACCGCTGTGCAAGATCCAGCGCCGCGGCCCGGATCTTCTGCCCATCCAGAGCCTCGGCAATCCGTGGCTCAATCTGCAGGGCGACGGCGATCGAGCCTGCCCGGTCGCGCGTGCACGGGACTTTATTTCGCAAATTCGCGGCGCGGCATTGGTGACGCTGCCGAAGGTCGGTCATGACCTTGCTTCGCCGGGCGGCTGGATGCCGCAGTTCACCGCCGGATACGCCAGGCTCGCGACCCAAAATCCGACCCGTCTCGCAGCGCCGCCCGCGGACTTGAGCGATCTGCCGGTCATCGAAATCGCCGCGCAACCCGGCGCGGTCCCCACGGCAAATGCGCCGCTCGATAGCTTTGCCATCATCATGTCCGGCGACGGCGGCTGGGCGGGGCTCGATCAGGATGTGGCCGCCGCGCTCAGCGCCAAAGGCATTCCGGTGGTTGGCCTCGACTCGCTGCGCTATTACTGGACGGCGCGCACCCCGGACGGCGTCGCGGCGGACACCGACCGGCTGATCCGCCACTACCTGGGTCATTTCGGCAAGCAGCGCGTTCTCCTGATCGGCTACTCGCAGGGCGCCGATGTGCTGCCGTTCGCGGTCAATCGTCTACCGGAGGCCACCCGCGCCCGGGTTGCGCTGGTCGCCGTCATGGGAATGTCCGAGCACGCGCTGTTCGAATTTCACTTGAGCGGCTGGATCTCCGACGACAATTCGGGACCGGCGACATTGCCGGAAATCAACCGGATCAAGGGGCTGCCGGTGCTGTGCATCTACGGCGCCGACGAGAGCGACTCCTTGTGCCCGAAGCTGGACCCAAGAAAGTTCGACGTGGTGAAGCTCAAAGGCGGCCATCATTTCGACGGCGACTATGCGGGGTTGGCGCGGCAAATTCTCGCCGCCGCGAACCCGTGAGGAACGAGACCCGCCCCTCGGAATTTACGCTGCATCCGCCGCGGCGGGCGTTCTCGCTTCCTTGACCTGATCCGGCTCATATCCTAGGTTCGGCGCGAGCCAGCGCTCCGCTTCGAGGCGAGTCCAACCCTTGCGCTGCGCGTAGCTCGCCACTTGATCACGGTCGATTTGCCCGACCCCGAAGTAGTGCGCCTCGGGGTGCGAAAAATAGAATCCGCTGACTGCCGCGGTCGGGAACATCGCAAAGGACTCCGTCAGGCGGATGCCGGCGTTTTTCTGCGGATCGAGCAGTTTCCAGAGCGTGGCTTTTTCCGTGTGCTCGGGACAGGCGGGATATCCCGGGGCGGGCCGGATCCCTTGGTATTGTTCGCGAATCAACGCATTGCCGTCGAGCCGCTCCTGCGGCGCATAGCCCCAGAGTTCGCGGCGCACGCGTTCATGCATGCGTTCGGCGAGCGCCTCCGCCAGTCGATCGGCCAGCGCCTTCAGCATGATGCTGCTGTAGTCATCGTGCGCAGCCTCGAATCGCGCCACGTGTTCATCGATACCGAGGCCCGCGGTCACGGCGAACGCGCCGATGTAGTCGGCGCGGCCGCTGCCGATCGGCGCCACGAAGTCCGCCAGGCAGGATTGCGGCTGATTGGCCGGCTTGGATTTCTGCTGCCGCAAGTGGTGCAAGCGCGCTTTGACGGCCTGCCGCGACTCGTCGGTGTACACCGTGATGTCATCGTCGGCGCTGCTATTCGCGGCAAAAAAACCCACCACGGCGCGGGCCCTCAGCCACTTCTCCTCGATCAACTGCTCGAGCATGCGGGTGGCGTCCGCATACAGCCCGCTGGCCGCTTCGCCCACCACCGCGTCTTCTAAAATATCCGGGAATTTTCCGGCAAATTCCCAGGCATGGAAGAACGGCATCCAGTCGATGTACGGCAGCAACTCCGCCAGCGGATAGTCGTCGAAGGCGCGCACCCCCAGGAAACTCGGCACCGGCGGTACATAGTTGGGCCAATCCACCTTGAATTTCCGGGCCCGCGCCTGCGGCAACGACAACTGCGGCGTCTTGGCGCTCTTGTTGCGGTGCTGTTCGCGGCGCCGCTCGTGGTCCGCCTTGGCGGAGGCGATGAACGCGTCGCGCCCACTCTGAGTGACCAGCGCCTGGCAGACGCCGACCGAGCGTGACGCATCTTTCACGTAAATCACGCCGCCCTGGTACTGCGGGTCGATCTTCACCGCGGTGTGCGCCGGCGAGGTGGTGGCGCCGCCGATCAGCAGCGGCTGCCGGTATCCGAGGCGCTGCATTTCCTTGGCGACATGCACCATCTCATCCAGCGACGGCGTGATCAGGCCGGACAGGCCGATGAGATTGGCGCCCACACGGGTCGCGGTCTCCAGAATCTTCTCGCAGGAAACCATCACTCCCAGATCCACCACCTCGAAGTTATTACACTGCAAAACCACGCCGACGATGTTCTTGCCGATGTCGTGAACATCGCCCTTCACCGTCGCCATCACCACTTTGCCGTTGGAGCGGCTGCTGCCGTCCTTCTCCTGCTCGATGTAAGGGACCAGCACCGAGACGGCTTTCTTCATGACCCGCGCCGATTTGACCACCTGCGGCAGGAACATCTTGCCGGCGCCGAACAGATCGCCGACCACATTCATGCCGTCCATCAGCGGGCCTTCGATCACATCGAGCGGCCGCTTGGCATTGAGCCGCGCTTCCTCGGTATCCGCGAGCACGAATTCATCGAGTCCCTTGATGAGCGCGTGCTGCAGCCGCTGATCCACCGGCAGCTTGCGCCACTCGAGATCATCGACCCGCTTCGGACCGCTGCCGCCCTTGAATCTTTCGGCGATTTCCAGCAGACGCTCCGTGGCGTCGGCGCGCCGCGCGAGAATGACGTCCTCGCAGCGCTCGCGCAAATCGGCGGGTATGTCCTCGTAGATTGCCAGCTGGCCTGCATTGACGATGCCCATGGTCATGCCGGCACGGATCGCGTGATAGAGAAAAACCGAATGCATGGCTTCGCGAACCGGGTCGTTGCCGCGAAACGAAAACGACACGTTGCTCACGCCGCCGCTGACGTGCACCGACGGCATGCGTTGTTTGATGGCGGCGGTGGCCTCGATGAAATCCAGACTGTAGCGGTTGTGCTCCTCGATTCCGGTCGCCACGGCAAAGATGTTCGGATCGAAGATGATGTCCTCGGCAGCAAAGCCGATGCGCTCCGTCAACAGCGCATAGGCTCGCTCGCAGATCCCCACCTTGCGCTCGAGCGTGTCGGCCTGGCCGCGTTCGTCGAAGGCCATGACGACCACGGCGGCGCCGTAGCGCATGCACAACCGCGCATGCGTGAGGAACGCTTCCTCGCCTTCCTTCAAGCTGATCGAATTGACGATGGGCCTGCCCTGCACGCATTTGAGTCCCGCCTCGATCACCGACCACTTGGAGGAGTCGATCATGACGGGAACGCGCGCGATATCGGGCTCGCCCGCGATGAGGCTGAGGAGTTTGGTCATGGCCGCCGGCGAATCGAGCATGCCTTCGTCCATGTTCACGTCGATCATCTGCGCGCCGTTGGCCACCTGCTGGCGGGCAATGTCGACGGCGGCCGTGTAGTCGCCGGCCTCGATGAGTTTGCGAAATTTGGCGGAACCCGTCACGTTGGTGCGCTCGCCCACATTGACGAACAGGCTGTCGGCGTCGATGTTGAGCGGCTCGAGACCGCTCAAGCGGCACGCTCGCGGAATGCTGGGGACGACCCGCGGCGCCAGGCCCGCCACGGCGCGGGCGATTGCCCGGATATGATCCGGCGTCGTGCCGCAGCAGCCACCCACCATGTTGACGAAGCCGCTGGCGGCGAATTCAGCGAGGATGGCCGCCGTTTCCTCGGGCGTTTCATCATAGCCACCGAAGGCATTCGGCAAACCCGCGTTCGGGTAGGCGCAGACGTAGGTGTCGGCGACGCGCGCCATTTCCTCGATATGCGGGCGCAATTGCCGGCCGCCGAGCGCGCAATTCAATCCGACCACGGCGGGCCGCGCGTGCCGCACGGAATTCCAAAAGGCCTCCGTGGTCTGGCCCGACAGGGTCCTGCCCGAGGCGTCGGTGATCGTGCCTGACACGATGATGGGCAGATCGATGTCTGCTTGGTCCAGCACCCCCCGCACGGCAAACAGCGCGGCCTTGGCGTTCAAGGTATCGAACACCGTCTCGATGAGAACGATGTCGACGCCGCCCTCGACCAGAGCGCGCACGGCAATGGTGTAGCCGGCCACCAATTCGTCGAAGCTGATGTTGCGGAATCCCGGATCGTTGACATCGGGAGACAGTGAAGCGGTGCGGCTGGTCGGACCGAGCGCACCCGCCACGAAGTGCTGCGCGCCGCTTTCGGCGCTCACCTCGTCGGCCGCCTGACGCGCCAGCCGCGCGGCCGCGAGATTGAGTTCGCCCACCAAGGATTCCATTCCATAGTCCGCCTGCGACACGGGGCTGGAATTGAAGGTGTTGGTGGAAATGACATCCGCGCCCGCGAGCAAGTACTGGCGATGAATGTCGCCGATGATCTTCGGCTGCGTGAGGGTGAGCAGGTCGTTGTTGCCGCGCAAATCGCTGCGCCAGTCGGCGAATCGCTCGCCGCGAAATTGTGCCTCATTCAGGGCATGGCCTTGAATCATGGTCCCCATGCCGCCGTCGAAGATCACCAAGCGCTCTCTGAGAAGCGCGAGAAACGCCTCAGCGCGTGCATTCCGTGGCCTCTCTTGCACGTCACGCCACCTGGGCTTCGTGGAAGCGTGGACGCAGACCCAAGGCGTGACAAATGGCGTACGTGAGCTCGGCGCGATTCAAGGTATAGAAATGGAACTCGTCAATGCCGTGCTCGCGCAATCGTTGCACCTGTTCGATGGCCACGTTCGCAGCAATCATGCGGCGGGTTTCCGGATCGTCGTCCAGTCCGTCGAATCGTTCCCGCAGCCAGCGCGGCACGGATGCACCGCAGCGCTCGGCAAAACGCAACAGCTGCGGAAAGCGCGTGATCGGCAGGATCCCGGGAACGAGATCCGCGTGAATGCCCGCGGCCACGCATCGATCGCGATAGCGCAGGAAGACGTCCGTGTCGAAGAAGAATTGGGTGATGGCGCGGCTGGCACCCGCGTCCACCTTGCGTTTCAAATTCTGCAAATCGGCCTCGATGCTGCCCGACTC
>DATLVV010000240.1:0-4635 GCA_035577165.1 Steroidobacteraceae bacterium
AGCCCCCCGGATGGGGACGATAGCGCCCCTCGGGCGATTGATGGGTTGCGGGCACATCGCCGCGCAACGCCACCAAGTGCCGTACGCCCTGCTGCCAATAGTCCTGGGCGATGCGCAGCACCTCTGGGCGCGAGGCAGCGACGCAGGTCAAGTGCGGCGCGACCGTGAGGTGGGTCTCGCGCAAGATCCGCAGCACGCACTCGTGAGTGCGGGTGCGCGTCGATCCGTCCGCGCCATAGGTCACGGACACGAAATTCGGCTGCAAGGGCGCAAGACGCTGCACGGACTCCCAGAGCTGCCGGCCCATGGGCTCATCGCTGGGCGGGAAGAACTCGAACGACACGGCCACTGGTGTTGACATGGGATGCTCCAACCGGAGGGTCTCGACTAACAGCATGCAAGCGCTTAGGCTATGATTCAAACTCATTATCCTCATACAAAGGATGAATCTGGCTCATGTCTTCCACGGCATTGGAGCTTCGGCACTTGGAAACCCTGCTGGCGCTGGCCGAGTGCGGCAGTCTGTCGAAGGCTGCGGCGCGGCTGTTTCTGACCCAATCGGCCCTGTCCCACCAACTCAAAGCACTGGAAAGTCACTACGGGGCCGCCCTGGTCGAAAAGAACGTCAGGCCGCTGCGCTTCACCGCCATCGGCCAGCGTTTGCTCGCCCTGGCCCGCGCCGTGCTGCCCCAGGTGGCCGAGGCGGGGCGGGATGTAGCCCGCTTGGCGCAAGGGCATGCCGGACCGCTTCGTGTTGCAGTGCAATGTCACAATTGCTTTGATTGGTTGATGCCGGCCATGGATGCCTATCGCTCGTTGTGGCCGGAGGTGGAGCTCGACATCATCTCCGGATTTGTCGTCGATCCCCTGCCGCTGCTGGATCGCGGTGAGGCTGAACTCGCCATCATTCATGACCCGCGGGAAGCCCGCCCGAACGTGATCTTCAGTCCGCTGTTTCGCTACGAAAGTGTCGCGCTGATGAGCCCGCGCCATCGATTGGCGGCCAAGCCCTGGCTCAGCGCCGCGGATTTCGCCGATGAAACGCTGATCACCTATCCCGTGCCGGACGAAATGCTCGACGTGATGAAGCATTGTCTGACGCCGGCCGGAATCAACCCCAAACGACGGACCGCGGAATTGACGGTGGCCATCCTGCAGCTGGTGGCCAGCGGCCGCGGCATTGCGGCGCTGCCGTCCTGGACAGTGGGTAATTACATCGATCGCGGCTACGTCGTCTCCCGGCCCATCGGGCCCGAGGGGTTGCGCTGTGACTTGTATGCCGCCACCACCGGGGCCGGCGCCGAGGCCTCCTATATAAAGGAATTCATCGCCCTCACCCGCACCCAAAGCCTCACCGAATTGGCGGGCGTCTCGGCGCTGTAGCGCGGGCTTACGGCGATTCCGGTGCGCTCAGGATGGCCTGCCAGTTGATCAAGGTATTCCATAGCATGCGCTGATCGCCGCGATTCAAATCCCGATACAGCGGATTGAAATTGAAGGTGACCACATGGCCCCGTCCTACCGGCATATCGAGAATCGCCGGCCGGCCGATCAAATTCTCTTCACCCCAGGCCTGGCCGCTCACCACGAAGGGAGCGCCGTCTTTGCCGCCCCATTCAAGCACCACATGGCGCGAGTCCGTCGGGCCGTCCAGACAGGTCGTGCAGTAGGCCATGCGCAACCAGCGCCGCGGCATTGCGTACAGGGCGAAGTTTTGGCGGAACACATAGCTCGAGGCGGGATATCCATAGGCGATGGGATGATCCGGACGCACGAAATTCACGCGCACGTGCGATCCCGGGGTGCGCGTCACCGCATCCTGCGAGGCGGCTGCCGCGGACGCACCGCCCCCGGCGGCCACGCGCGGCACGCCGCCTGAATCGCGGCGTACGCCGCGCACGATACCGCCCTCGAGGGCTAGCATGCTGGCATTGCCCAACGTGACCATCAAGCCGCCGCGGTCGATAAATTCCTGGATTTGCGCCAGCCCCCGCCAACCCACGCCTCCGGTGATGTCGTCCGATTCCGCCGGCGTCCCATGACTCGGGGTTTGCGCAGTCTTCTTGAAGGGCATCGGGCCCCAGGATTTCGGAATGCCCTGAATCTGTTCCGCCAATTCCAGATCGACGTGCCCGTACAGAAGCACGTCGATTTTCTTGTGCAGATTGCCCGCGCGGATGTCTTCATCCCGCAGATAGGTGTACGGAATGTTTCGCTGGTCCAGGGAATAGCGCACCCAGCCGATGGAATCCGTGTCGGCCCAGGGCACCCACAATCCCAAGCGCGGCGCCTGCGCGGAATGATGCGCGACATTGGGCAGGGCACCCGCGCTCGCGAATTCCAAACCCATCGGAGCGGAGATTTCGCGCAGCGCGTCGCCCACTCCGGTCTGCGCAGGCACCAGCCACGAACCGGGCGGGTAGTCGACGCCGTCCAGCGTAAAGGCGCGTTCTGCAATGTCGATCTTGAAGCGTGCGAGACGGTAGCGTGCCTCGAAAAGACCTTCCTGCCCCGAGTCCTTGAGCACGAAGACGGGACCGTTGCCCAACACCTTGCCCGTGGGATGCGGCGGCGCCGTCAGGAGCGACAGGGTTGCATCGCGGATGGATGCGTCAGCCGTGGGAATGGCATCCACATGGTAGAAGGCCGGCAGTTCCCACGACACATCGTCGTACGGTTCCGTGCCGTTCTTCGGATAGGTCTGGCGCGTCAGCAAATCCACCGCGTAGTTGCGATACGGCTGATTCAAGCGCACGACATAGGTTCCCGCGGGGAAGACGCCCTCCTTGACGCTGAGCACGGCGGCGCTGCGGCTGACTTCGATGTGCTGCGCCTGCAGCCGTGCCACCAATTGCGCCACCCGTGCAGGATCGCCTTGATCGGCGGGGATCAGAAACGCGAACGGCGGCTCTTCCGACCCCTTGCGCCAGCTATGAACGCCCTTGGTATAGAAATTCCTGAGCAGCATGTGCGAGTTCGCTGCCGCGTAGTCGAGCGCCGCGAGCGCTCCGGTCTCGTTGTAGTTCACATTATCGCGCGCCGACCATAGGAACTTTTCCGGCGGCGGCAACACACGGTACCACTGCTTGGATGTCGCCTCGTCCGTCAAGGTGCGCGCGAGGGTTTCCGCGGTGCCGTTGCCGAAGGTTTCGTAGCCGCGGCCGACGGCGTTGTGATTCATGGCCACTGAATCGAGAAACATGTGCCCGAAACCGTCGCCGAAATTCCAAGTGCTCACGCCGGGCATGCCGAGCCCGGTCATGGTCTCCACCTCGTGAAAGCTCAAGGCCAGGAATTCGCTGAAGGTGATGGGATCGATGTTCGGATTGTAAGGACCGGTCCCGTTCCACGACAGCAGCAAGGGGTTCGCTTCGTGCAAGTCGTGCACGACCACCGGATGCCACTCGAAGAACATGCGGCTCACGGCCTTGGTCGTTTCATGGGTCAATTGATGCGCATCGCGGTTGATATCGACCATGGCGTACTTGGACCAGTACGGCGGCGACTGGCGCGGCAGGGTGTCGCGCACGGTTTTACCCTTGAGAAACCGGTAGAACCATTCCACCTGCTTGTCGCGTCCATCGGGATTCGAGACGGGGTTGATCAGCACCACCAGGTTCTCGCGGATGCGCCGAATCATCGGCTGATCGGAAACGGCCAGACGGTAGGCGAGTTCGAGAACCGATTCGGTGGACCCGGTTTCATCCGAATGCAGCGCCGCATTGAAGTAATAGAAGGGACGCGAGCCCGCGATCAAGCGTTCCGCGGCTGCGGCATCGGTGATTCGCGGATCTGCGAGCGCGGCATTGGCCGACTTCAGGGCATCCAAATTCCGGATCCCCTCATCATCGGCGATCGCCAGCAAAATGATGTCGCGGCCCTCCTCGGAGCGGCCGATGGTAAATACTCGAACTCGCGGAGATGCGGCGGCCAACGCGCGGCTGTAGGCATAGGCCTTGGCGGAGTCGACGAACTCTCCGGGCGCGCCGGGAATTCGTCCGAGGAAGGCGCGCGGCGACGGGACGGTGGAGGATGCCGGAAGGTAGGCAACCCAGGGCGAGAGAAAACGCGGTTCAGTGGTGGCTTTGGCGATCTCCTCTACGGAACCGGGCTCCGCGCTGTCGGGAGCGATCGAAGATTGCGCGATGGCGCTGCCCGACGCCGCAACGGCCGACGCTCCCATGGCAATGCAAATCATCAACAGTTGTCGGTACGACATGAGCCTCCGCTTTGGCAGCCGCGAATTCGTTGGAGTCTACTATGCTGCGCAATTGAAAAGACCAAGGAACGCGTTGCGGTTATGCTGGAGTCAACCGGCGCGTGCCGGTGTGACATGGAGTTTTGATGCGAATCGCAGTGTGTGGTTGGCTGTTGTCTATCTTCGGCGCCACGCAATGCATGGCTTCCCCGCCCGCCGCCGTCGACGCTGCGAGGCTGGCGAATGCAGCGCACGAGCCCGATCAATGGCTCGCACCGGGGCGCGACACCCAGGGTACCTACTACTCTCCGCTGGCTGCGATCAACGATAAAAATGTCGCGCGCCTGGGGTTCGCCTGGGACTTCCACGTGGGAACCCGCCGCGGACTCGAAGGCACGCCGGTGGTGGTCGACGGAGTGATGTATGCGCCCGGCAAC
>DATLVV010000241.1:0-2807 GCA_035577165.1 Steroidobacteraceae bacterium
GCCGATGATGTCATTCAACGTTTTGTCGCTGATGAACAATTCCGGGTGATCGATTGCCCGGGTCAACACATACAGTTTGCCGATGCCATGCATCATGCCCGTCAACATGGCTTCGTCGGGATTGACTTTGGTGCACATCCGGGCGAGCACGTAGGAAAACGCCGCCACCAAGGTGCTGCGTTGCCAGAGTTCATTGAGATGGTGTTCCAAGCCGGACAGCTTGTTGCTGGCGCGAATTTGCGCCATCGAGAAGGAGATCGCGGCGCTGCGCACCATGTTGTAGCCGATGCGGTTGATTGCCGTCCGCAGGTCGGTGACGGCGCGGCCGCTGCGATTGAGCGACGCGGAATTTGCGATCCGCAACAGGCGCGCCGCCAGCGCCGGCTCGGATCCCACCACACGAACCACCTGTTCCACGGACGACTTGGGATCGGACAACACCCTTCTGACGCGTACCGCTATTTCCGGAAAGGACGGAAGGTCCACGTTGCCGCGCGACAACTCCGCGGCCAGGGAGCGGACGAAGTCAAAGCCGACGCTGGACTGGGCTTCCTCCATCAGCGCGGCGCCGCCGGCCGGCTGGTGAATCGCTGCTGTACCTCGCCGTGGCGCGAACGCTCCGTGTAGCGGCCGCCGCTGTACGCGGCAACCACTCGCCGCCAAAATGCCACGGCGCCGGGATTGCGCAAATACTCGACGATGACCCAGTCGCCTGCGAAGCGGTCGAAGATCAAGGTCGCTGCGTCGCGGCCCATGCCGGCCTTGCGATACTGCTTGCGAACGAAAAATTCCGACATTCGATAGTCCGCGGCAGGCTCCCCCGCGGCGGGTATGCGCGGACGGGTCACCAGTGCAAAGCCAACGGGCTCCGACCCCTTGAGAATCAGGAGCGGGTGCGAGTGATCGTTGGAAAACCAATTCGCGAAAATTTCATCTTCATGGGGATTGTCTGCGCCGATGACGGAGAACAGGCCAGTGTTCAGATCGGCCAGGGAATCGATGTATTCGGCGTAGACGCTCTGGATCCACTGGCGATCCTTCTTCGAGTGTCGACAGTCGCGAATACTGACTAACAACTAACCCGCTTCCCCAATCTTCAAAAACACAGCCCGGACGGACGCACCTATCGGCCGCCCGCCCGGGCATGTGGGATCAACTATCGAACCGTATTACGGCTTCGCAGCGGATGCTGCAGAGGCTGCGTCGGCCGCTGACTGGGCAGCTGCAGCGGCATCGCCGGCGGCAGAGGCGGCAGCGTCCGCAGCCGGCGCAGCGGCCGGAGGAGGAGTCGTATCAGCAGCCGGGGCGGGAGCCTCGGTCTTGCTGCCGCAGGCACTCAGCATGAATGCTGCGACAAAAGCGCTTAAAGCAAGTTTGGTCTTCATCTATCGATACCCCAGAAATATTAAGAATAAAATTTTAAGGCCGAGCTTATGGTTGGGCCTTCACCCAGTTCTCCGCTGCGATTTTAGAGTGTTTCGCCTCAATTTCATATCTCTTTCGGGGCTCCTATAGCGCCTTTAACGCTCCGCAATCGCCGACGGGGTTAAGGGCTATAGCTCCAAAGCGCTCTGGCGCATACTTCGGGCTGGTCGGACAGGCGGGGTGACGATGTGAGCGAAATCAGTCTCGATCGGCTATATAAGCCGCATTTGCAGACGCTGATGCGGCGTACGGAGCAATCGCTTGATGCAAGCGGCTTCGACGCGCTGGTGATCCATGCAGGCTGCCCGCCCACCCAGTTCTTGGATGACCAGGACTATCCGTACAAAGTTAACCCTCATTTCAAGGCCTGGGTGCCGATCGTCGACAATCCACGCTGCATTCTGCTGGTCGCGCCGGGCGCGCGGCTCAAGGTCCTGTTTTACCAGCCCAATGATTATTGGCATAAGCCGGCCCGGCTGCCGGACGCGCCCTGGACGACGGAGGTCGATCTGATCGCCATGGATGATCCATCCAAGGCGAGTCAGCACTGGGCCGGTCTCGGGCGAGTCGCGCACATAGGCCCGGCGGGCTGTGCCGGGGACGTCGAATCCACAAGCACCAATCCTCCCGATCTTCTGACGCGGCTTCACTACGATCGCGCCGTAAAGACCGCTTACGAACTCGAATGCATGCGCCGAGCGTGTGAACTTGGCGCTCGCGGACACCGTGCGGCGCTCGCTGCATTTCGCCGTGGCGGCTCCGAATACGAGGCGCACATGCGCTATCTGGAGGCCTGCGCGCAGCGTGAAGAAGAGATGCCCTACAACAACATCGTTGCCTACAACGAGAATTCAGCGGTACTCCACTATCAGCACCTCGAGCGCGCCGCCCCGGAGTCGCTGCGCTCATTTTTGATCGATGCCGGCGCCCAATACCGCGGCTATGCGTCCGATATCACGCGCTCCTATGCCGCCGCCCCCGGCCGCTATGCCGACCTGGTTGCGGCCGTGGACCAGGCGCAGCAACTTTTGTGCGCTGAAATCGTCGCCGGCCGCGATTACCGCGACGTGCATTTATCCGCGCACCGCATTTTGGGCGACGTCATGCAACGCGTGGGTTTGACCAAGTTGCCCGGCCAGGCTGCTCTGGAAGCGGGTGTTACCAGCGTATTTTTCCCGCATGGCATAGGACACTTGCTCGGGCTGCAGGTACACGATGTCGGCGGCGTCATGGGCGACCAACAAGGCCACGAGAGGCAGCGGCCCGAAGGCCACCCGTACCTGCGCCTCACCCGCATGCTCGAGCCGGGGGTGGTGGTGACCGTCGAACCCGGCATTTATTTGATCGATTCCCTGCTGTCCACGGCGCATGCCGATGCACGT
>DATLVV010000242.1:0-6718 GCA_035577165.1 Steroidobacteraceae bacterium
TGCCGCCTCCGGATCCCACGATGAGGCGGCCGCCAGTACGGAGGGTAACAGTGTGGCGTATCTGCTTTGCGGCGCCGCCATGCGGATGCCGACGGCCGAATCTGCCTGCTGCACAGAGGGAATCCCCAGGCGCGGTATCCCCAAAATTTCACCGGCTCCGCCGTTATTGTCCGGGGGGACCGGCTGCCCCGCTTTCAAGGGCCCCCAACCGATGCCGTGCACCAGCTGAATCTTCTCATCCAGCGTCAGTTCCCGGATGACCAAGTTCGCACGCGCGTCGGGCGACAGCGAGGCATCCATCCAGGGTCGCGCAGATTGCGCCGCCGCCGGCTGCGGGAAGCATGCTCCCTGGGCGATGAGCAAGGCAGCGACACCGGCGGCGGAACGCAATCTCATACCTGCCCCTGGGGGACTCGCGCGCCGGCGCGGGTTCGATTGAAGGCGGCGGCCAGATCCTTGTACCAAAATCCGCTGCGCTTCAGGATGCGAGCCTGCGTCTGGTAGTCGACGTAGTAAATGCCGAACCGTTTGGTGTAGCCCGCGGCCCATTCAAAGTTGTCGAGCAGCGACCAGACAAAGTAGCCGCGCACATCGACTCCCTGATCGATGGCGTCCGCGATGGCGCGTATGTGAGACTCAATGTAGGCGCGCCGCTCTTCATCCCTGACGTGTCCGTCGATGACCAGATCCCGGTAGGCGGCGCCATTTTCGGTGATGAACAGCGGCGGCAGTTCATAGTCGCGATCGAGCCGCGTCAGCAGCTCGGTAAAGGTTGCCGGCGCCACTTCCCAGCCCATGTCGGTGACAACGGCGCCCTCGCGGGCCGGCGAAAATGAACGTTCGGCGGTGGATACGATCGGGTTGTAGTAGTTCACTCCCAGAAAGTCGAGCGGTTGAGAAATCAGCTGCGCATCGCCCGCCTGAGGGACCGGCGCATCCGAGCCCAAGTATTCCAGGATGTCCGCCGGATATTCCGCGCGCAACAGAGCGTCCATGTACCAGCGCACCAGCAGGCCGTCCTCGCGCGACGCGAGCATGGTGTCGGCCGGGGAGTCGGAGGCGGAGTACACCGGCGAAAGATTGAGGACAATACCAATGTCGATATTGCTGCGCGAGCTGCGCATCGCCTGCATGGCGAGTCCGTGGCTCAACAGGCAGTGATGCGACACCTGCATTGCGACTGCCCGGTCCTTGAGTCCCGGCGCGAAGTGTCCCAACTCGTGTCCGATTGTCGCCGTGACCCACGGTTCATTGTGCGTGGCGAAGGAACGAACGCGATCGCCCAAGCGCTCCGCGACCAACGCGGCGTAATCCGCGAATCGATAGGCGGTGGTTCGATTCGCCCAGCCGTTGTGCTCACGCTGCAGCGCCGCCGGGAGATCCCAGTGGTAAAGAGTCGCGAAGGGTTCGATGCCGCGCTCGAGCAGCCCGTCGACCAAACGATTGTAGAAATCGATGCCCTGTGCGGCGACGGCGCCGGATCCCGTGGGTTGGATTCGCGGCCAGGAAATGGAGAACCGGTACGCGCCCACGCCGAGCGCGGCAATCAGATCCAGGTCCGATTCCAGGCGGTTGTAGTGATCGCACGCAATCCTGCCGTCGGAACCGTCGGCGATGGCTCCCGGAAGACGGCAGAATTCATCCCATATCGAGGCCCCCTTGCCGTCGGCCGCCGAAGCGCCTTCGATCTGGAACGCACTGCTGGCAACGCCCCACACAAAATTCGTTGGAAAGCGATTGGAAAGCTCGTCGAGAGATTTATTGTCGTTCATTGATGCCGTTGTCTTCTTATTTTCGCCCACTGCGGTCGGTCGACTCACGGATCACGAGCTCAACCGGGGGAGGGTCCAAACGCGGCCGCGTCCCGGCAATGAGTTGCAAAATGGCCTGCGCCGATCGATCGCCGAGTTCGCCGATCGACTGCCGCACGCTGGTCAGGGGCGGAAGCCGGTAAGCAGAGGACGGCAGGTCGTCGAATCCCACCAGCGACACATCGCCCGGTACCGAGAACCCCTTGCGGTAAAGCGCCAGGCAGGCGCCATAGGCTGTTTGGTCGTTCACGCAAAACAGTGCGGTGAACTTGACCTTCGAGCCGAGCAGTTCAAGCGTTGCCCGCAAGCCGCCTTCCTCGTGCCAATCGCCGACCGCCACCAGCTTCGGATCGAATCCGATCCCGCCGTCCTGCAGCGCCCGCTTGTAGCCCTCGAATCGCTCGACCGCGTCGGGATGATTCTCCGACCCGGTGATGAAGGCGATCTTGCGATGTCCAATATCGATCAGGTGGCGCACGGCCAGCATCGCGCCATGCCGGTCATCGATCTGCAAACTGAACAATCCCGGCGCCCGCAGACGGCGGCCGGTCACAACGACCGAGACCTCCTTGGCGTAACTCTTGAGCTTCGCATCGCTCAAGCGTCCGGCGAAGACGATGATGCCGTCGACGCCGCGCGCGATGAACTCTCGCATGCAGCGTTCTTCATCCTCTTCGTGCCAATTGCCGCTCATGAACAGCGGCACGTAGCCGCGCTGCCGCAGGCACGCCACGATTCCCCGCAATCCCTCACCATAGAACGGGCTGTCGATCGCCTGGGCCACCACGCCGATGGTGGATGTCTTCCCGAGTGCGAGGCCGCGCGCCGCGGCATTCGGCCGAAAATCGAACTTGACGATGGCCGCCTCGACGGCATGCTTGAGTCCATGGCTGACATTGACCGTGCCGTTGATGATTCGCGACACGGTGCTCGCGGAGACCCCCGCTTCGCGGGCAACCATCCGCAGCGTCGCCGACTGGCGCGGTCGAGGCCCGCTCTTGCCCGGAGTGGGCGCCGAAGGATACTTTGATTTCATCTCATCATCCGCCGTCTGCTTAATTGCCAACAACTTGTTTCGGCCGCGCGAGCATTCCTTCCAATTCTTCGAGCGTCTTGCCCTTGGTTTCCGGAGCCAGCATCACCACGAACACGAGACCGGCGGCGGCAAGCAATCCATAGGCGAGAAAGGTGCCTGCAGGACCCCACACCGCCACCTCGGTGGGAAAGAGCAGCGTGACGCTGGCGCTCACCAAGGAATTCCAAAATCCGACCACTGAAATGGCCGCGGCGCGCTCTTCATTGGGAAAAATCTCCGACAGCATGACCCACATGACCGGCCCCAGGGAGATCGCGAACGAGGCAACGTAGCCAACGATGGCGATCAACACCACATCGGCGTGGCTCACCGGCGAGTCGCCGCCGGGCGGCGCAGCCATGAACGCCCAGCTGATGGTCAGCAGCGACAGGGTGGCGCCGGTGAGTCCGATGCAGAGCAAAGGCTTCCGCCCCAGACGATCGATCAGCCAAATGGCGACAAATGTCATCCCGACATTCACGAGGCCGACGAACACCGACTGGGCGAAGGACGTCGACAGCCCGCCGCCGGACTGGGCGAAGATGCTGGGCAGATAATAGAATATGGCATTGATGCCGGTGGCTTGCTGGAAGAACGCGATGCCAAGACCGAACATCATGACCCGCCGGAGCCGCCCGGTAAGCAGTTCGCGGACGCCGATATGGCGCGATCTCCCGCCAAGATTTGCCTGAATGAGTTCAAGTTCGCGGTGCGCGGCGATCGAACCGTGAACCCCGGCCAGCACAGCCAGCGCGCCTTGTTCGCGGCCCTTGCTCATGAGCCATCTCGGACTCTCGGGCACGAACAGCAACAGCAGAAAATATGCGGCAGCCGGTACTGCTTGAACACCGAGCATCCAGCGCCAGCTGACCGTTCCCAGCGCCAGCAGAAAATAATTGGAGAAAAAAGAGACCGATATGCCGATGACGATCATCAGCTGGTTGAGAGAGACCAGGCTTCCCCGGCTGCGGGCCGGAGCGATCTCCGCAATGTAGACGGGCGCCGTGAGTATGGCCGCCCCGACGGCAAGACCGCCGCAGATTCGCGCCGCAACGAACACCGGGAAGCCGGTGGCAAGGGCCGCCGCCAAGGAAGATGCGAGAAATAGCACTGCGGTCAGCAGCAGCACGCTTCTGCGGCCGAACCGGTCGCTCAATCTTCCGGCGCAAAGATTCCCGGCCATCGCACCCCAGCCGAGGCAGCTCACGGCCCAGCCAAGCTTGAGGCTCCCGGACGTTCCGCCCAGAGAGAAATAATCGCGAAGGAAAGGCACGGCACCGGCTATGACCGTCGCATCGAAACCCACCAGAAAGCCGCCGAGCGCCACGGTGGAGGCGATGCGTACAATCTTGATGCGACTCATGTCCCCCCTCTGTACCGCAGACGAGTCTGATGCCCGTGCTTTGCAACCGGTTTCAGGAATGCTGCTTGCACAAGGCCACCGCTGTCAAGCGGCGAACGCGGCGGAGTTTGGGAAAGTCCATGGTTGAAGGGCTAAGTGGCCCTTGCATTTTGAAATAGACGGCGGCAGAATCGGCCTGCAACCGGTTTCAGAAACCGCTTGCATATAGAATCGACGCTCGACGTCGGCGCATAGAATAAACATGGTCCCGGGATTCGGGAGGGGGGAGTACCTTGAAGAAGTCCAGCCGTTCGCGCGTCTCGAAAATCACTCACCAGCCGCCATCGCCTCTGCCAATGAAGCCTCTGGCCGTGCTGATCGCGATGTACTGCTCGGGAGCGATGGCCGCCGATACCACCGCCGGGGCGCCGACCGATACTCTCGGCGAAGTCGTCGTCACGGGATTGCGCCAGTCGCTGGTGACTTCCGAATCCATCAAGCGGGAATCACCGGGCATTGTCGATGCGATCACCGCCGAGGACATCGGCAAGTTCCCGGACACCAATCTCGCGGAATCCATCCAGCGCATCCCGGGCGTCACCATCGACCGCATCAACAATGAGGGCTCGCGCGTGACGGTGCGCGGCTTCGGGCCGGAGTTCAATCTGGTCACCCTGAATGGCCGTTCCATGCCGGGCAGCGTCGTCCCCGGGCTAAACGCCACACGTTCCTTCGATTTCGAGAACGTCTCCTCCGACGGCATTGCGGGCATCGCGGTGTACAAGACCGGCCGCGCCGACGTGCCGAGCGGCGGCATCGGCGCGACCATCAACATCACCACGGCCCGGCCGTTCGACTTCAATACCATGCGGGCGACGTTCAGCGCCAAGGCGACCCGTGACGCCTCGAGCGAGGTCGGAGCGAAAGTCACGCCGGAATTCTCCGGTCTTTTCAGCGATACATTCTTCGACGACAAAGTGGGCTTCTTGATCGACGGTTCCTATTCCAAGCGCAACAGCCAGGAGCAGTCTGCGAACATCGATGGTTGGCTGCAGGATCAATTCGCGGCCGGCGATCCGCGGGTCACCAGCTCAAATGAGAATCCCGACGGCCACAATTGGGCGCCGCGCAACGAGGGCTGGGGAGTCGTCGATCACGAGCGCGTCCGGGTGAACGGCCAGGCGGTGCTGCAGTTCAGGCCCATCGATTCGCTGGTGGCAACGGCGGACTACACGTACACCTACTATAAGGACAACGTCAATCGACATACCTTCGGCGCCTGGTTCGACTACGGTCCGAATCCCACCAGCGCGACCATCAATTCGCATGGGACGGTGACGAATCTGGTCGACACCGGCAGCGATCTTTCGTATTTTTCGGCCGCCGACGAGTTCTTGAATCAGATGGGCTCAGCCGGCCTCAACGTGAAATGGCAGGCCAGCGACAACATCGCGGTCGAATTCGACGGTCATCACTCCAGCGCCGATTCGGGCGGCGGCGCTTCCGGAAACAACAATTTCGGCATCGTCGGCCAGAATCCGCAGCTGTCTCTCAACAAGTTTTTCTCGCTGGGCAACACCACGATTCCGCTGACTTCCTGGACGTATGTCGCCCCGTACAACACCAGCAATCTCGACACCTCGACCATCGACCCGTTGTTCGGTCAAGCCAACAACAATACCTTCCGGACGGTGATCGACGAGATCCAGCTCTCTGCGACCTGGAAGAACACCTCGGACAGCGGTTTGAAGAGCATCAAGGCCGGCATCGATCTGAAACGGATGACGACGGACGCGAAATCCTACAACAGCGGCAACTTTGCGTGGGGTTACTACAACCCGGCCTACATCGGAATGATTCCGGCGAGCGCCTTCACGAAGGTGTCGAGCTGCAGCATACTCAAGTCATTCTCCGGCGGCGGCTGCGGCATCGCGGTCCCGTATTTCTTCAGCTTTCCCCTGTCGGCGGCGATTGCCGCCACCCAGCCCGGCGGAGCGCCGGGCGACGGCAACTTCCCGCCGTATACCTTTGCGCAGAACCCGTCGCCCACCAACGATGACCACATCAAGGAGGAAACGCCGGCACCCTACGTGCAGATGGACTTCGACACCATGTTCAACGGCATGAGATTCCGGGCGTTGGCGGGTTTGCGCTACGAGCACAGCTCCATCACCGCCAACAGTCTGCAAAAGGTGCCAACCTCGATTACCTGGGAGAACCCCACGGAATTTTCGACGAACTATGCGGCGAACGCCACGTACAGCGACCTGCATAGCTCCTACGATGAGTTCCTGCCCAGTTTGGACACCAGCCTGCAGGTGTTGCCGGACGTGTTGCTGCGCGCCTCCTACAGCAAGACCATCGCGCGCTCCGATCTTTTGTCGATGGTCGGTACCACCTCCGTGACCAACGCACCGAAGCCGGGTTCACGAACGGCGACCGCCGGCTACCCCGGATTGTTGCCGTACGAGTCGAACAACTTCGACCTCG
>DATLVV010000243.1:0-3565 GCA_035577165.1 Steroidobacteraceae bacterium
TCGAGATATTGCGGCTGTTGGGGCACGGCGGCGCTCTGCGCGGCGCGTGCGGCGCTGAGATCACGCTGCAAAGCCGAAGTGGCGACGACCGAATAGCCAAAGCCATGCATGTCGGTCAACAGGCGGTCCGCGTCGGAGAAGTGCCGCTGGTCGATGTCCGCATGCACCATCTGCGCCAGACGCTTGTAGATTTCCTGGGATTGCGTCTGCAGCGAAGCGGCGCTGGCGCCCGCCGCGCGGGCTTGAGCGAGGTAAAATGCAGCACTGTCATTGCGTGGTTCGAGCAATTTATCCTGTTGTAGACGGGTGTCGATCAGCTTCACCAGATTCGCCACATCGGATTCTTCGCGCTTGCGGCGCAACTCCTCGCGCAGCTGCCCGAGTTTCGCGTTGGTGAGCGATTTGCTGCGGGCCGCCTCGTCGATCAGTTGCGCGGCGCGATCGAAATTCTGTGCGTTGATGGCTGCGAGTATCTGCGCCGGACCCAATTCGGCCCGCACTGCCGCGATGTGCTCGTCGAGCGCACCCAGGCGGCTGTCGCCGGGGTTGATGCTGCGGGCGGTCTCGAGAGACTGCAGGGCGACGTCGAACTTGCGTTCGTCCAAGGCCGACTGCACCCGCGCAAACAAGATCTCGGCCAGTCGCTGTAATCCTTGCCGCGCCTCGCCGTTGTTGGGATCGAGCAGCAGCGCATTTCGATACAGCGTGAGCGCGCTGCCTTCGGCCGGATCAATGAAGTGCCGCTCCGTCATCGCCTGTTGCGCTTTCTCGATGAGCAGATCGATTTTCTCATCGGCTGCGGGCGCCGCTTTACCGGCCGCCTGGCGCGCGGCTTGCGGAGCCGCCGCCGGGGTCGCCGGAACCGGAGCATCGCCGTGCCTCATGGCAAAAAACGCCGCGGCGCCGGCGACGGCCGCCAGGGTGACGGCGATGGGAATCCATGGAATTTTGCGCGCAGTGGAGGACGTTCCGGTGCCGTCCGGCGTAACAGCCCCGGACTCGCCGAGCAGTGCCACGCGTGCATTCACCTCTTCGTGCGCGTTCTCAATGGCCTGGATCAGTTTGTCTGCCTGTATGGGCACCGCCACATGAGCGACCACTTGCCGAAGCGCAATGGCGCCGGTCCAAGTATGTCCGCTGCCCACATCGTCGAGCGCGACCACGGCGAAGCGCGGCGAGTGCAATTGCAGGCGTGACAAAGCGGCAGGCCCGTCGGCTTCCCCCCGTGCATCCAGCAGCACGATGGCAGGCTGTCCGGACGTCGTCGTGGAGAGCAATTCGTCGATGGTGTCGACTTGCTTGAGAACCAGATCCTGGCCAAGGTTGCCGCCGACCTGCGGCCACAACTGATCGTCGCGGGTGACGAGCAACACGGAGAGCTTGGCTCTCTTGGGCGCGGGCACAGACTTTCGCGCCGCGGGTTCCAACGCCGCGGACTCATTTTTTTTAGTTGCGCTCTGCACCGATATCCTCCGCGAATCCCTATCAACGCAGTTTTGCTGCACCGCAATTCAGACGCTCTCGCGGCCGTCGAACGATCGACGCCGTGCATGCAAGATCCTCATGCAAATAGGGATTTCGCGAGTTGGCTTGGATCACATTTTGGAGGCCACCGGTGACCAAACTGAGGTCGGAGCCGGCCGCGAACTCGCCAAGGTGAGAACCACTTCGCAGTTGCGCGCCAAATCAGCCGGACCGCCAGGGCGCCGGCGGGCCGGCCCTTAACTGCGCCGCCCGGTGTCTATATGATCGAATTCCTTCTGCTAAGCCATTAATAAAAAAGGGGCAAGATACGATGCGAGTTTCACGCCGACGGCCGGTGGCCGCCGCTCTGTACTGCACTCTGTTGTTGGCTGCCGCTCATGGCGCCCATGCCGCATCGGCCGCGCGCGTCGAGGTCGACGCACGCGAGGCGCCGCGCGGGATCGAGCATGTGCATCTGGTACTGCCGGTGAAACCCGGCAAGCTCACCTTGCTCTACCCCAAATGGCTGCCCGGCGAGCATTCGCCCGACGGTCCGGTGGCCGGTATTTCGGGGCTCAAGTTCTCGGGCAAGGGACAAACCATCGCTTGGCAGCGCGATCTCGACAACATGCACGCCTTTCATCTCACCATCCCGTCCGGCACGGCGGAGCTCGACGTGGTGTTTGAGGTCGACGCGGTGCCGGGCGCGACCGACAACAACGCTCTGCGCACCAGCACCGAATCGCTGTCCCTGATTCTTTGGAATCAATTGCTGCTGTATCCCGCGGGGGCGCAGTCGGATGATCTGCAGTACACCGCGAAACTTCGCCTGCCCGCCGGCTGGGAAATGGGCACTGCCCTGCCTCGGGTCGGGACCACCGCGGACGTCACGCAATTCGCCCAGGTCTCGCTCACCACATTGATCGACTCGCCGGTGCTGTCCGGCCGCCATTTCAAGACCCTGGAATTGGGCGGCACCCCCGCCGTGTACCTGCATTTGGCGGCCGACAGCGACGCGGCACTCGATATGTCGGCGGCCGCCACGGCGCAATTTCGCAAGCTGGTGCAGGAAGCCACCGCGCTGTTCGGTGCCACGCACTACAGCGAATACCATTTCCTGTGGACCCTGAGCGATCAAATCGGCTTCGAGGGCATCGAACATCATCAGTCGAGCGACAACCGCAGCAGCGAGCGCTCCCTGATCGACGACGACCTGCGCCACAGCCATAACATCTACGAACTGCTGCCGCACGAGTACGTTCATTCCTGGAACGGCAAGTACCGCCGCCCCGTCGGTCTCGCCACCGGCAATTACGACGCCCCGATGCGCGGCGACTTGTTATGGGTGTACGAGGGTCTCACGGAATACCTCGGCATGGTGCTGAGCGCGCGCAGCGGCCTTCTGTCGCCCGCGGATGCGCGCAATTCCTGGGCGGAAGCCGCGGCCTGGCTGCAGACGCGCGCTGGACGCGATTGGCGTCCGCTCACCGACACCGCCATCGCCGCGCAACTTGGCTACACCCAGTCTGTGGGCTGGCGCCAACGAACCCGCGCCACGGATTTCTATGTTGAGTCGGCGATGCTCTGGCTGGAGGCGGACACCTTGATCCGCACCACCACGCACGGCGCCAAGAGCCTGGATGATTTTTGCCGGCTTTTCCATGGCGCACCGAGCACGCCTCCGAAAGTGGTTCCGTATGATTTCAATGATGTGATCAAGGCGCTCAATACCGTCATGCCCTACGACTGGCGCGGCTTTTGGACGGACCGCCTCAATCGAGTGCGGGCGGAAGCGCCGCTCGAGGGCCTGCACGCCGGCGGTTGGCGGCTCGCCTTCGATGCCGAACCCTCGCCGGTCGAGAAGGGCGAGTCCGCGGCCACAAAAACCACCAACCTCTACTATTCGCTTGGAATTTCGCTCAAGGACGAGGGCGCCGCCATCGTCGACGTGGTGCCCGGCACGCCGGCCGATGCGGCGGGTCTTGCGCCCGATTCAAATGTGATTGCCGTCAATGGCCGAAAATATTCCAAGGATGTTGTGGAGGATGCGCTCAAGGCAGGCGGCACCGAACCGCGAACGATCGACCTGTTGATACAAAAG
>DATLVV010000244.1:0-5824 GCA_035577165.1 Steroidobacteraceae bacterium
TGGCTCTGGCTCACCGACTTTAAGGGGTGCTAGATACGCCTTGAGCTGGCTGATGCCACCGTCGTAGCCGCGCTCGCGGATCTCGCGCAGCAGCACGGCCGCCGGTATCCACGCCGGCCGCGCGGCCTGAACGCGCGCCAAGAGATACTCGATGTGAGGACCCAGCTTGGTCGGCCGCGGCTCACGCGGCCCGTAGCGCGACGCTGCTTCCGGATCTTGTAAATGCCGCCGCACCGTCACCCGCGACAGGCCGGTCTCGCGCGCTATCGCGCGAATACTCAATCCCTGGCGCTTCAATACTCGTATCTCCACTGCTTGCTCCTGAGTCAGCATGGGCGGTTCCAAAACCGCCATCTTTACCCAGGTGGTCCACTTTTACTCCGACGGGGTGGGTCACATTACAATCGGCGGTAACAAGTAGCGCTTCGCGCCACAACGCAACCAGGCCCTGCGGATCAAGGTACTTCGGGTGGATTGTCCAGAGTCGCATGTTACTCGGTGACGCCTAACGATGAGGTTGAGCGACGCGGGGCTTCACCAGCGTCAAACGAAGGTACTTTATCTCAATCATCGACCCCTCCCTAACGGTGCTGCCGGCGGCCATCATTGTTCCGTTCCGCGAACATCTTGCGAAGCTGTTCGATCGATTTGAACACGAGCGCAAACTACGGGAGCCGGGGGTATCGTTGCCATGCGCGTTGGTTCGCAAATATCCCAACGCTGCCACGCAGTGGGGATGGCAGTCGCAGCCGGCGAGTTGTCATACCTTGCGACATTGCTTTGCCACCCACTTGCTGGAGGCCGGCCACGACATTCGCACAGTGCAGGAATTGCTGGGGCATGCCGATGTGCGTACCACCATGGTTTATACGCATGTAATGGGAAGAGGGGTGATGGGGGTAAAAAGCCCCTTGGACCGGCAGCCTTAAGATACTTCCTGCGCCCGGCGACCTCCGCAGCTATTCCGTGATCCCCCCGCTATCGCTATACTAGCGCCGCTCCCGGGATGCTTTTCCATCGAATATCAGCGAGTTACCGTGTCCAAGATCGAATCTTCAGATACCCATTTCTTCAATTCCTTCAGCATGGTGCTGGGCATCCTCATTCTCTTCGCCATCATCCTGTTCGGGGTGGCGCGCTCCATCGGTGCGGACACTCAGGCGAAAGACGTGTTGCTCGATCCGCTGCATCTCAAGGATGTGCAGGAAAACATCGCGCCGTTCGCGCATGTCGCCATTGCGGGCAAGGACAATTCGGCGCTGGCGATTGTAACTGCGCCGGCGCCTGCGGCGGATGTGCCGGCCACTGGGGAACTGGCCTTCAACAAGGTTTGTTCGGCGTGCCATGCGACCGGAGTCAACGGTGCGCCCAAAGTCGGCGATCATGCGGCTTGGGGGCCGCGCATCGCGCAGGGTAAGGAAACGCTCTACAAAGATGCCATCGCCGGCAAGGGTACTATGCCGCCCAAAGGCGGCACCACCTGGCCGGATGCGACCATCCGCATGGCCGTCGACTACATGGTGTCGCTCAACAAGTAAGCTTGTCGAGTGCGCGAAGCTGGATGGCTTCGGCAACATCGATCCTGCGAATCTCCTCTTCTCCCGCCAGGTCGGCGCAGGTGCGCGCGAGCTTCTGTACCCGGTGGCAGGCCCGGGCCGACAGCCCGAGGCGCGCTATGGCCGTGCTTAGCAACACTCGCGAGTCGCGTCCCAATCGGCAGAGCTGTGACACCTCGGTGGGGGTCAATCGTGCGTTGAGCTTGCCCTGGCGCTGCATCTGCACTTGCCGCGCCCCGGCAACCCGCACCGCGACCGTGGCTGAGCTCTCGGTCTCCGCGGGCACATTGCCGAGCAGGTGCTCGACCGGCAGCGCTGCCAACTCGACATGCATGTCGATGCGGTCGATCAGCGGTCCCGAGATTCGGTGGCGATAGCGCGCGACTTGTTCGGCGGTGCAATGACAGCGACCGCCCGGATCGCCGGCATATCCG
Organism: Steroidobacteraceae bacterium; assembly: GCA_035577165.1. GTDB lineage: Bacteria > Pseudomonadota > Gammaproteobacteria > Steroidobacterales > Steroidobacteraceae > Bog-1198. Next base: position 1,991 of record DATLVV010000244.1, read on the forward strand.
CAGGGACAGGGATTCATGGCGGCCACCAATTGAAATCTGGCGGGGAACTCGCAGCTGCGCTTGAGCCGCGTGAGATTCACGACGCCGCTCTCCAGCGGCTCGCGTAGCGCCTCCAAAGCGTTGCGCGCGAATTCGGGGAGTTCGTCCAGGAACAACACGCCGAGATGCGCCAGCGATAGTTCGCCGGGTTTCAGCGCGCCGCCGCCGATCAGCGCCGCGACCGAGGCGGTGTGCTGCGGACTGCGAAACGGCCGGCGGCTGCCGAGGCGCGGCCGACGCCCCGCGGCCGATTCCAAGCTCGCGACCTCCAGCGATTCCGGCGGCCCCAACGGCGGCAGCAACCCGGGCAGCCGTTGCGCCAGCAGCGTCTTGCCGGCGCCGGGTGGACCGATCATCAACAGTCCATGTTCGCCGGCCGCCGCGATCTCGAGCGCGCGCTTGGCCGCGAATTGCCCGCGCACCTCGGCCAGGTCCGGAGCGTCCGCCTTTTTCAGATCCGGCTTCGCGAAATCCGCAGCACCCGCGCTCGACCATAGCGCCCTGCCTGCCAAGGCGTCGCACACCTGCCGCAGATGGCCGGCGAGCCTTAAGCGTGCATCGCGAACCATGCCCGCTTCGAGGGCATTGGCCTGGGGCAAAATCAATTCCCTGCCGGTACGCGATCCTTCGATCAGCGCCGGCAGCAGCTTCGGCGTCTGCCGTAGTTCGCCGCCCAACGAGAGCTCGCCATAGAATTCGCGGTCGACGAGCCTGCGCGCCGGGATTTTCCGGCTGGCGGCCAGGATGCCGACGGCAATGGGGAGGTCGAACCGGCCGCCCTCCTTCGGTAGATCGGCGGGCGACAGGTTGACGGTGATGCGGCCGGCCGGAAATTCGAAACCGGTGGTCAGCAGCGCGGAGCGCACCCTCTCCCTGCTCTCGCGCACCACGGCCTCGGGCAAGCCGACCAGGGCGAAGGCCGGCAGTCCCGGGCCCAGATGCACTTCGACCCGAACCTCGGGCGCCGCGAGCCCGAGCGGCGCCCGGCTCAACACCATGCTCACGTCCTTGTGAGTCAACGCATCGCTCGGCGATTGTTACGGGGGCGGTGCGAACTTGGCTTCGATCTCCTTCAGCCGCGCTTCCATGGCCGCCAAGCTCGCCTGGGTGCGCTGCAGAAGGGCGGCCTGCACGTCGAATTCTTGCCGGCTGACCAAATCAAGTTTGCTGAGTTGCGCCTGCAGCACGGCTTTGAAATTGCCCTCCAAATCGCGCCCGAAGGCTCGCAGCGATTCGGGGACCGAATCCGCGAGGCGACGTGCCAAGTCGTCCAAACCGCTCGAATTGATAAAGCTCACTGAAGGTTCTCCTCAATCGTCGGCCGTGCTCTAAAGACTTCGGCCGCTCCGCACTTCCATAACGCACCGGACCTTGAAAATCGCGCCATGTCGGTGCACTACATCGCCTTCGATCTAGGCAACTCCTTGATTCAGTCGCTCATTCGCGGCTGGCACGGAAGCTGCATTTCATACCAGCATGGTACGCGCAAGCAGAAGCGGAGGCTGAAGACTTAACGGGTGAATGCGGGGATAAATGCATGAAGCTGATCACCGCCGTCATCAAGCCTTTTAAGTTGGACGAAGTCCGCCAAGCCGTGGCGGACCTCGGCATTCAGGGCGTCACCGTCACCGAAGTTCAGGGGTACGGCCGCCAGCATGGCCACCGGGAGATCTATCGGGGCGCCGAATACAGCGTCGACTTTTTGCCCAAGGCAAAAGTCGAGCTCGCCGTGGACGATTCGATCGCGGAACAGGTGATGGAGGCGGTTTGCAACGTGGCGAGGACCGGGAAAATGGGAGACGGAAAGGTATGGATACTCGATCTGGAGCAGGCGCTGCGTATTCGCACCGGAGAAACGGGGCCGGACGCCATTTAGAGGTCGCAGGCCTCACCCGCTATCGGGCGAGGCCCACGCTTTAGGAGTTATTGACAACGTTTTAGGAGCATCTCGCGCCGGCAAGCCAGCCAACTCCCCCGTCGGTGCGATATCCGGCGGCACGGGGCCCTAAACGGTCCCGTGCCGTTTTTTTAATTCCGACGCGGCGCATGGCGCTGGGTTTGCATGCTGGGTTTTATACAATAGGCAGGGTCGAACCTTTTGCTGTAACGCAGCAATTTGCCGCCAAAACCGCTGATAGACTGCGTCCTTACCCGAATTGAGGAGCTTGCCTGCATGAAAATGGTCATCGCCATCATCAAACCCTTCAAACTTGACGATGTCCGTGCCGCCCTAGCCGATGTAGGGGTGCAAGGCATTACCGTGACAGAGGTCAAAGGCTTTGGCCGGCAAAAAGGCCACACTGAGCTATATCGAGGAGCCGAATACGTCGTCGACTTCCTGCCCAAAGTGAAGCTCGAGTTGGCGGTGGATGACGAGCAAGTGGATCGGGTGGTAGAAGCCATTATTGAAACTGCGCGCACGGGAAAGATCGGCGACGGTAAAATATTCGTGGCGGAGCTTGGCCAGGCGGTGCGGATTCGCACCGGTGAAGCAGGATCGCGCGCCCTTTAGTGGATGCAGAGTTTTTCTAGCGAGGATCGGACAATGAAACGCCTTCTGTTGTTCGTGGCCTTAATCGCCTGGTCCGGCATGGCCGGCGCGGTCGTCTATAAATGGATCGATGCGCAGGGCAAGTTGCAGTACGGCGACCGCCCGCCGGACGGCGTGCACGCCGAAGTCGTGGAACTGCTGGGCACGCACGTGGCTCGCGCGGCTGCAGCGCGGGAGTCCTCGGCGGCGGCCTCCTCTTCGTCCCCTTCGTCTCCGCGAACCGCCGCGGCGGGCTCGCAAGACGACGCCACCCTGAAGAAATCCGTGGAAGGCGACGTTGAGCAGACGCGCGAAAAACAGTGTGCCGATGCGCAGGATCACTACAAGAAATTGATCGAGGGGCGCCGCCTCTACAAGACCGGCGCCAACGGCGAGCGGCAATATCTGACCTCCGATGAAATCGATGCCGAACGCGTCAATGCGAAGCGCGACCTCGACGCGATCTGCAACAGCCCCAGCTAAGGATTCCTTCACGCGCTTTGCCGCCCGCTGCGCAAAGCTTTAGGCTACGCCACTGACATCATCAGTCGGGAAGGCCTATGCAAACCGGTTTCGTTGGATTGGGCGCGATGGGCGCGCACATGGCGCGCAATCTTCACCGCGCCGGTCTCTTGACGGGCGTCTGGAATCGAACCGCCGCGAAGGCCGCAGCGCTCGCCAAAGAGCTGCGCTGCCTCGCGTTCACGAGTCTGGCGGAGCTGGCCGGAAATTGCGAGGCGGTGGTGATCTGCGTATCCGCCGACGAAGATCTGCGCGCCGTGATCGCCGGTCTCGAGCCGGGACTGAACCCCAACATGATCGTGATGGACTGCTCGACGGTGGGCGCGGGCACGGCGCGCGCGATCCATACCGAGCTTGACGCGCTCGGCGTCGGCTTTCTCGACTGCCCCGTGAGCGGCGGCGTGGAGGGAGCGCGCACGGCGGCGCTCGCGATCATGGTGGGCGGCGATGAGCCGGTGTTCGCCCGCGCGCAGCCCATCCTTGGCGCAATGGGCAAGAACATCGCGTATCTCGGTGCAAGCGGCGCCGGCCAGGCGGCGAAAGCCACCAATCAAATCATGTGTGCCGGCATCATCCAGGCCGTCGGTGAAGCCATGGCTTTCGCGCACGCGGAAGGTTTGCCGCTCGACCAATTGATCGAGCTCCTCGGCAAGGGCGCGGGCTCGAGCTGGTATTTCGTCAATCGCGCGCCCTTCATGGCGCACAACTCCTATCCGGCGGGATTTCGCGTGCGGCTGCACGCC
>DATLVV010000245.1:0-9527 GCA_035577165.1 Steroidobacteraceae bacterium
GCTCGCCAGCGAAATCGTCATCTGACGGATTTCGTGGGGATGAAACGGCTTTTGCAGGTAGGACAGCTTCTCCTCCGGGGGCACCATGCCTCCGATGTCGCGCGGATCGACGTCGGAATAGGCCGTGCACAGGACTATTTCGACGGCGGGATCGAGTTCCCTGATGCGCGCCGCGGCCCACACGCCGTCCCGTCCCGGCGGCATGCGCATATCCAGGAATACCACCGCGAAGGGATCGTCGACGCCGAGCGCATCGCGCACCGCCGCGACGGCGGCCTCCGCTCCCTCGCAGAAAACGGGCGCAAAGGTCGTGTCGGCGGACACGGGACCTTTCGCCATGGGGTCCGGCATGTTCTTGCTGAAGAGCCGCTCCCGCAGATTGTGGAAGACCGCGGTTTCGCTGCTCATGTCCGCGTCGAGCAGGATCTGCCGGTAGGCGTCGCGCACCTCGGCTTCATCGTCGGCGACGAGTACACGAATCGGCATTTTCTTCATGTTGGACACGGCAACCTCGGCAACTTCAAGTATTGGATCGAATCTCTCGAACCGGCAACGGCAGCATCAAATGCATGGACGCACCCAGGCCCGGACCTTCGCTCGCCGCCCAGATCCGGCCGCCCAGGGCGCCGATGGCGTTGGCGCACCAATGCAGGCCGATTCCGTAGTTGGTCTCGCGGGATTTGGTCGAGAATCCCTTGTCGAATACGCGCTGCAGATTGTCAGCCGCAATGCCGACGCCGTCGTCCTTGCAATGCAGGTGCAGCTGCTCGCTGCCGGCGTCGGCGATGATCTCGGCGGCGAAATGCAGCACGCCCTTGTCGCGTCCGGCGTCCCGGACGGCGTCGGCGGCGTTGATGATCAGGTTCTGCAGAATCAGCCTCAAGACCGTGCGCGCGACCTGCACGGCCCCCACCCTGCGCAGCGACTCGTCGGTGTTCACCACCAGCCGCTGGCGGGCCGTATCGGGCACGATTTCCAGCGTTTGCGCGACCAGGTCCGGCAGCCGCACCGACTCGATCACATGCGCGTTACGGGTGGAGCGCATGAGTTCGCTGAGCGCGGTCTGCACGATGGTCGCCTGGCGCTGCACTACGGCAACGTCGCAGCGCGCCTCCTTGACCGCCGACACCAACTCCCGGCAGGCGAGGCGCAGAAACTCCTCCAGATCCGCGCGCCGCTCCGCGGGCGCATGATTCCCCACCAGTTCCGCGACGGCGAGTTCCGCATCGGCGGCGGGCGCATCGCGCAGCCGGTCCCCGAGCTTCGAGAGCCTGACGCTGAGAGGCGTCATGGCGTTGCCGAGATTGTGCAGAACTCCCTTGGCCAGTTCGGCAAAGCCGGCCTGGAACGACTGGTCGACGAGTTGCCGGCGGGAATCCGCCACGCGTTCGACCATGCGGTCGAACTCGCGCGCCAGCTTGGCAATCTCATCCTGCCCATGAATATTCAGCCGCGCCCCGAAATCCGTGCCTTCGCCGACTGCGACCGCACGCCGGGTCACCCGCGCCAGGGGCCGGAGCACGATGCGGTTGAGGGCGGCGACCAGCAGCAGCAAGACCGTGACCGCGGCGCCGATCAGGTACAGCGACGCATAGGTCACGGCGCCGTGGCCGCGCTCGGTGATCCTCCGCGGAACGTCGACACGGAAAGTCATGAGCGGCCGGCCGTAGATGTCCATAAACGATTTGTAGATCTGCGTCGACGTATCGGTTTCGGCGATCTCCTCGCTGCCGTCGGACAGGTGATCGGACAGCATCGCGAGACTTTCCTGCGCCTGCGCGCCGATCATCCGCACTTGGGCAGGAGTCAACAGCCGGCCCATGATCACCATCCCCATGTGTTGCCCGCTGCCGCTGCCGTTCAGCACGGGCGCCGCCACGGTCATCATGACCCCCCTATTGGTCCGCAGCAGTCCCCTGGCCGATTTGCCGTCGGCCAGGTTCTTGCGCCAGGGAAAATCCTCCGGCAACGCTTTGCGCGCTGTGAAATCGAGATCCAGCGTCTCGCCGGTCTCCCAAGTCCGGGCGCTCGACAACAGATAGGCGCCGTTCAAATCAACGATGAGCATCGCGTTCACCTTGAGTTGCTTCATCGAGGCGGCCGTGACGTTGGTGTTCACGAACTCCACATTCGGCGACTTCACGAATTGATACGCGTCGGCCCAGTTGCCCCAGTCCCCGGTCATCGACTCGATGCTCTCGAGCGTCGTGTCGAGCGCGTAGCCGATACGCTTCATCGACGTCTCCGCATCTTCCCGCTCGAGTTCCGCGAAACTCGGCATCAGCACCTGCTTCTGAATCGAGATCTCGAGGACGATCAGGACCGCAAACAGCAGCGCCAATAGCGATATCATTTTGGTGCGGATATTCATCTGTTCTTTCGTAACAGAATTGGCGTTTTGCGGCCGTGCAGTAGTCTTATTTCACGCTACACGCGGTCCGCGCCGCGTGCGGAATGAGACCTGGATCACGCTTGCGGGGGGTACGAGGTTGCGCACGATTAACTCTGCGTAATCCTCATGGCCGTCCGCCGAGCTGCCGCGTTTACCCCACTTTTAGGAGAGGAGAAACCCATGTTCAGTGTAAATCGACAGCATCTTAGCTACGCCGCCGTGCTGGTTGCGCTGGCCGGCCTTGCCGGCACCGCATCGGCGGAAACGACCTGGCAGAAAAATCATCCGCGGCGCACGCAGGTGAATCACCGTTTGGAGAATCAAGACAAGCGCATCCATCAAGATGTGAAAAACGGCACCCTCACCAAGGCGCAGGCTTCCACCCTTCACCGCGAAGATCATCAGGTGCGGCAGGAAGAGCGCGACATGGCCAGCCAGAACGGCGGCCACATCACGAAGCCGGAGCAGAGGGTGCTGAACAGCCAGGAAAACAAGATCAGCAGCGAAATTCCGCCGAAATAAGCGCGCTATTCAAGTCGGGAACCACGGGGAAGCGCCATCCAGGCTTCCCCGTGCGCCGCGTCAGAACCGCAGCGACAGGCAGCTCAAGCCGCCGTCCATCTTTCGAAATTCGGACATCTCGAGCGCCACCACGTTGCAGCCGCGCCGCTCGAGTGCGGCCTTCAGAGCCGGATACCCCGCGGCCACGAACACCGCATCGTTGACGCGCACGCAATTCGCCGCATAGGCTTCGGCGGACGCGGCGACGATCGGGTCGCGCACATTGCCGAACCCCGGCAGTGCTTGAAGCTCATGCTGTACCGCGCCCTGCACCACCCACAGCGCATCTCCCAGATAGGCGATGCCGCTCTTCAGATGCAGCAGCGCAGGCTTGCCTCGGATGTCCATGATGCTCGAGCCGTAGCCCAGCCGGTCCAGATGCCGCGCCAATTGCTGCGCACCTTCTGCATTGGTGCGCGCCGAGACGCCGATCAAAAAATGTCCGTCCACTTCGCAGATATCGCCGCCGTCCAGCGTGCCCGGCGCCTCGATGGCATACCGCTCAGCGTAGCAATCGCGCAGGCACTCCGCGATGCTGAACACCTCGCCTTGCCGGCTCGGCGCACCCGGACGCGTAAGGATCGCGCCGCGCGCGCTGACGATGGCGGTGTCCTCGACGAACGTCCCGTCGGGATAAGCCTCATCCGCTGGAAGTTGCGTGACCTGAATTCCTCGATCGCGCAGCGCCCGCACGTAGGCCGCATGCTGTTCGAGCGCCCGGCTTAAGGCAGGCGGCCCTTCGCCGGCGCTCGACAGGCCGGCGGCGAAGCTTCGCCCGGGCGGACGTACGATGGCGCGGGTGAATTGCACGGCGGCGGCGCGAGGAACCTGTTTCAAGCGGCTTGATTGCGCCCGGACTTCTTGGCGATCTGCAGCTGCTGCTGCGATTTCTGCAGCAAGTTCGCGGGACTGTCGGAAGGTTCGGGAACGGCAGCGCACACCCCCACGCTCACGCTGATATAGCGCAGCACCGCCGAACGTGGATGATGGATTCGGAGTTCCCTGACTCGTTCGGCCATTTGCTGGCCGATGCGCAACGCCTGCTCGACGTTGAGGCCCGGGGCAAAGGCGATCAAACTGCCGCCGTCGATGCGCGCCGCGACATCGCTCGAGCGGCGCAGGCACCCCGACACGACGTGGGCCACGCGGCGTATCGTGGAATCGCCGGCAGCTCGGCCAAAGGTCGCGTTGTAAAGGTCCAGGGCGTCGATGTCGATCGCAAATACCGCGATGCTGCGCTTTTCGCGCTGTGCCACCGACCAATCGCGCTTCAACAATTCTTCCAGATAGGGCAAGGTGAAAAGCCCGGTGAGACGGTCGTCACGGATCGCCACGGCGGTGGGCTGGTGCGCCCCGCTCAACGAATCCCGCGCAAGCTTGGGATCGATGTGCAGGCGTTCGCCCGCGTCTCGATGATGGCCGACATAGTGGGTGACGCGGCCTTGGGGGTCGAGCAACGGCAGAATGGTCATCTCGTTCCAAAATACCCGGCCGTCTTTGCGGTAGTTTCGCAGCAGCACCCGGCAGGACTCGCCCAGCTTGAGCGCCTCGCGCAAGCGGTGCCGGCCGTCCTGTTCGCGATCATCCGCCTGCAAGAAACGTAGATTGCGCCCGACCAGTTCGGCCGCCGAATAGCCGGTCAGCGCTTCGAATCCCGGATTGACGTAGACCGCCGGACGCTCCGGGTGTAGCGCATCCACGACCGCAACCCCCTCGGGCGAGGTCTCGACCAGGCGGCGGTACAAATCTGCGTCAAAGCCCGTCATGGCTGTCCTTCTGTCAACACCAACGGCGGTATGACCGATAGTCCGGCTATCTGCGACGCCGTCTCCTGCCAACGCCGATTCCCGTGCAAATCGCCCGGCACCTCGCCGCGGGCGCGCATGCGCACCAGCCGAGCCTGCGAAGCCGCAGAGCCGACATTCGTCCCGAGTGCCTGCAGCACCAATTCTACGGAATGTCTATCGTTGCAAATGGGCAGGACGTCGCAACCTGCGGCGAGAGCCAGCTCGGCACGGGCCACAGCACCGCCGAAAGCTGCCGCTCCGGCCATGCTCAAATCGTCCGCAAACACGCAGCCGTGAAATCCCAGCTCCCCGCGCAGCACCCTGGTTATCCAGCGGGGCGAGAGGCTGGCCGGCAGCGAATCGACCGCGGCAAAGACCACATGGGCCGCCATGATTCCGGCCACATTATTGTCAATCAGCGGCCGATAAGGCCGCATGTCGGCCTCCAGATCGACGAATTCCCGCCGGTCCACCGGCAGGGCCACGTGCGAGTCGGCAACCACCGCCCCGTGGCCCGGAAAATGCTTGCCGATGGCCGGCATCCCGGCCTCGCGCATGCCCGACAGCGTCGCCACGGCCAGCGCCGCAACCGTGTCCGGATCGCTGTGATACGCCCGATCGCCGATGATCTCGCTCACGCCGTAGTCCAAATCGACACAGGGCGCGAAACTGAAATCCACACCCACCGCGCGCAGTTCGGCGGCCATCAGCCAGCCCACCGACTGCGCCAGCGCAAGCCCCTCGCGCTTGTCCTCGTCGTAGCGCCGGCCTAGGAGACGCATGGCCGGCAGCCGCGTGAATCCCTCGCGAAAGCGCTGTACGCGGCCACCTTCGTGATCCACTGCAATCAAGAGATGCGGCGTACGCACTGCGCGGATGGCCGCCGTCAGTGCTGCGACCTGTCCTGGATTGCGGTAGTTGCGGGTGAACAGCAAAACGCTGCCGACGAGAGGGTGCGACAGCAATGCGACATCCTCGGCGGTCAATTCTGTGCCGGCGACATCGACCATCAGGGGTCCCAAACTCATGCGGGAGCCTCGAACACGGCGATCGATTCGACATGCGTCGTATGCGGAAACATATCCATCACCCCTGCGCAGGTCAGCTTGAGTCCCAAGGTGTGGACCAAGATCTCCGCATCCCGCGCTAAACTCCCCGGATGGCAGGAAATATACACGACTCGGTGCGGGCGCCAATGCGCCATCCGCGGCATCAGCTCGACCGCACCGGCTCGCGGTGGGTCGAGCAGCACCAAATCATAGCGCTCGTTCGCCCATGGCCCGAACTGCGCCGGTTCGAATAGATTCTCCACGAAGAACGCTGCATTGCCAATGCCGTTGCCCACGGCATTGGAGCGTGCCTTGGCGATGAGCGTCGCATCGCCCTCCACTCCCACCGCACGCAACGCGCGCCGCGCCATGGGCAGCGTGAAATTACCCAGGCCGCAGAACAAGTCGAGCACCGAATCACTTGGGCCGGGCTGCAGCAGACCCACCGCAGCAGCCACCATCGACGCATTGATCTCGCGGTTCACCTGGATGAAATCCACCGGCCCAAATTCGATGTGCACGCGTCCGGCATCCACGGCGTAGCTCAACAGGGGCGCCTGCTCTGCAAGCAATGGCCGTACCGTATCGAGGCCGCCGCGTTGCAGGAATATCTGCACACCCAGTCTCGCGCCGAAGGCCGCGATCTTCTCCAGGTCCGCGGCACCGGGGTCCGCGAGCACGCGCAGTACCAGCGCCGTCGCCGTGTCGCCGGCCGCTACTTCGACCTGCGGCAGATGCTCCCGGATGGCCAACGTCTCGACCAGTGCGGCAAGCTCCTGCGGCAGGGCCGCCAGGGGCTCGACCAGAACTTCGCAGCGCTGCAGATCGGCGATATAGGGTTTCTCGCGTTCGCGAAAGCCGGCCAGAACCCGGCCTTTCTTGTGGACGAACTTGACGCCGAGGCGCGCCCGGCGCCGATAGGCCCACACGGGCCCCTGCAGCGGCGCCAGCACGCGCTCCGGGTGGACGCGGCCGATGCGCTGCAGATTATCGAGCAGCTGCCGCTCCTTGGCCGCGATTTGCGCCCCCGCCGACAGATGCTGCAGGGAGCATCCGCCGCAAACCCCGAAGTGTGCGCAGGCGGGAACCACGCGATCGGGCGAGGGTTTCAGCACCTCGACGAGCCCCGCTTCGTCCAATTGGCGGCGCCGTTTGATCACCCGAAAGCGCACGCGTTCCCCGGGCAGCGCGCCGTCGATGAAGACGGTCTTGCCGTCGACTCGCGCAACCCCGCGGCCATCGTGGGCCAGATCCACGATATCGGCTTCCTGGATCTCGCCCGGCTTCAACTAGGAGCCTGGGACCACGCGGCCGCAAATTCCTTGAGGTGCGCCGCGTCCGAATCATTCAACAGTTTGCGCACGCGCGCGACCTCCTGGGCGTGCTCGACCGCGTTCAAATGTCCCCGCAGCAGTTCGAAGCGCAGGTAAATCAGGTAGGTGTTGAGCACATCGGTCTCGCAGTAATCGCGGATGCGCGTGAGGCCCCCCTTGAGGTACGCGCCCCAAACTTCAGAGCCGTGCATGCCGACTTTTCCCGGAAACCCCAGCAGGGTTGCGATGTCGTCCAGGCTGGCGCGCCCCCGCCCCTGGAAACCCGAGAGAATATCCATGAGATCCATGTGCCGCCAATGGAACCGGCTCAAGTAGTTGCTGAATCTGAAACTATGATCGGAATCGCCCATTTCCCAGTAGCGTGCGGCGGTGACGCTGTGCAGGAGACTGCGGTAGTGCAGCACCGGCAGATCGAATCCGGCGCCGTTCCAGGAAACCAGGTCCGGCGTGAATTTGTCCAAGCCGTCGAAGAAGCGCTCGATCAATATCTTCTCCGGCGACGCCTCATCGCCGAGGCTCCACAGCTTCAGCGCATCCCGGGAGCGCATGACCACGGAGATGGCGACGATACGGTGCTGCTCGTGAGAAAGAAATTCGCTGCCGGTTTCCTGGCGGCGCTTGGTGAACATGATCTGCGCCACCTGTTCATCGGACAGATCATGCAGATCGTACAGACGGCGCCCGAGATCCGTATCCGGTACGGTCTCGATATCGAAGACCAGCGTGTTCATGCCGGCACGCGCCGCATGAGCACGGCGACCGCCACCACCAGACCCGCCTCGTCGGTCAGGGTCACATGGCCCTCGCCTATCCCTAAGCCGTCGCGAACCTTGGCACCGCGCGCAGAATAGACCACCTCGGGCTTGCCCCAGGAGTTCTGCACCACCCCCACGTCGCGTATCCAGACGCCGTGGGCAAATCCGGTGCCCATGCCTTTGACGATCGCCTCCTTGGCGGCAAAACGCATGGCGATGAACCGCACCGGGCGCGCGGTCCGCTCGAACTGCACGCGCTCTTCCGGCATCAGCAGGTGTGAAAGAAAGCGTTCACCGTGCTTCTCGTAGACGCGCTCGATGCGATCGACCTTGAGCACATCGATGCCGATGCCGTAGATCATTCGTGCCTCGCGCTCAAGCGCGTGCCGCGCGCATCAACTCTTTCATGTCGCGTACGGCCTTCGCCAGACCATCGACGATCGAGCGCGCAATGATCGAGTGGCCGATGTTGAGTTCGACGATTTCCGCAATGGCGGCAATGGGTTCGACGTTGTGGTAGTTGAGGCCGTGGCCGGCATTCACGATCAGCCCGAGTCGGGCCGCGAACTTGGCAGAGGCGCACAGCCGCTCGAATTCCCGCGCGCGCGCCGCGCCCGTCGAATCGGCATATGCGCCGGTATGCAATTCGATCACCGGAGCGCCGGCCCGCTGCGTCGCCTCGATTTGCGCCGGATCGGGATCGATGAACAGGGAGACGCGGATGCCCGCGCCCCCCAATGCCTTCACGGCATCGGCGATCCGCGCACCTTGACCCAGGACATCCAAGCCCCCCTCGGTGGTGACTTCCTGGCGCGACTCCGGCACCAGGCAGCAATCCTGCGGCAACACCTTGAGCGCGATCCGCACCATCTCCTCAGTGACGGCCATCTCCAGATTCATGCGGGTCTGCAGGGCCTCGCGCATCAGGGTGACATCCCGGTCCTGGATGTGGCGCCGGTCCTCCCGCAAATGCAAGGTGATGCTGTCGGCACCCGCCTCTTCCGCAAGCAGAGCTGCATGGATCGGATCGGGGTAGCGGGCACGCCGCGCCTGGCGCAGGGTCGCCACGTGATCGATGTTCACCCCAAGCGCAATGCCCGGATGCAGGTCGCCGCTCATGGAGCCTCCCGGCGGGCGGTTTCATCGCGATGGCGCAGCGCCAGCGCCACCTCGCGCGATTTCAAGGGGCGGCCATCGAGGCACACGTCAATGGCCGCGCGCAGGACCCGCTTGGCGTCGCGCAGCGAGCGCGCATCGTCGAAGCGCTCCGACTGCAGATCCGCCAGGGATTGGCCGTAAACCGCACCGGGCGCCTCGGCCACGCACAGTTGCGGCCCGCTCATCGCGGCGAATCGATAGTAGCGGCCCGCTTCCACGGGAACGCCGTCGCCGGTCCGGGCCAGCTCCAGGCCATAGCCCAAGTCGTTCAACAGGCGTTTCTCGAAGCGGCGCAGGGTCGGTTCCTCGATCTCCCCGTCGCAAAGCCCCTGCACGCACGCGGCGTAGGAAATGAAAATCTCAGGGTGCGGATCGCAGCGCTCCGTGAGCTTCAGGAGCAGCTCGTTCAAATAGAATCCGCTCATGAGCCGTTCCGGCGAGAGGTTGGTCACCCGGCCGTCGATTTCGGCGGTCACGAGCTGGCAGGCTTC
>DATLVV010000246.1:0-2004 GCA_035577165.1 Steroidobacteraceae bacterium
GACTGATGCCGGTGAATTCCACCTGCTTGGTCCGCTGCAAGGACTTCGACAACAGCGCAACGATGTCGCGCACCTTCGCGGCAACGCCCGAGCCGCCGTTGAAAATCGGACAATCGACGCCGGCCATTCCGGCGATCTGGCGCATCATGGCCACGGCATCGTCGATGTGAATCCAGTCGCGAAGTTCTTCGCCGCTGCCTCCGAGTTCGATCGGATCGGTGGCCGCCATGAGTTTTACGCCGCAATCCCAAAGCAGCTGCTTGCGCAGGCCTTCACCGTATACGGAAAACATCCTCAGCACTGCAGTCTCGAGTCCGAACACCTGCGAATACTCCCGGCAGAGCTGTTCCATCATTAGTTTATGAAATCAATAGGGCGACACGGGCGAGGGCTGCCGTGTTTCGTCCGCCGGCGCGCCATGAGTGTCGCCATAGACCGCCGCGCTCGACGCCACCACAAGTTTCGATCGGGGTGAATGGGCCCGGAGCCATTCCAGCAGCCTCGCGGTGGTGCCGGTGGTGCGCATGAAGTCCTCGAACGGCGCATTCAGGGAGGGCCCGACCGCGGAGCCGCCGGCGAGGTGAAATACCAGATCCGGGAGGCCTTTGTCGGCGAGCGGATCCAAGGCCTCGGCCGTAATTTCCGCGTTTGACCAGTGGACCAGGCCGGCCTGAGCCCAAAGATCCGCGGGCAGATGGCCATGACCGATGCCGCACACGGTGAGTCCTTGATCGCGAAGATGCAGGGCAAGCCTTCTGCCGATGAATCCTCTGGCGCCCGTAACCCATGCAATAGCCACGCCTCAGTTGCTCCCGCGTTCGGCGACGAAGGAGTACAGACGCCCCGGTCGATTGTCGATGCGTTTCAGTGCACGCAATGCAAAATTCATGATGGACGGCGAGCGCAGCAAGCGCTCTGCGAGCCGCCGCGAATGGAACATCTTCGGCACTCGATCGGCGATGGCCCCCGGCAGGGCGTCACGAGACAGCGGCGCATAGTTGATCGGCGATTCAAACGGCGCAATGACCTCATGCAGGGTAAATCCGGCGCCGCGAATCGCCGCCGTGTATTCCTCGAGCAAGTAGGCGTATTCGCCGCCATACAGCTTGTGCAGTGGGTGCACTTCGAAAAACCGGGACAGGTCGGCATGGGAACTGATGACGTGGTCCCTGACGGCCACGAGCCGGCCGCCGGGCCGAAGCACACGGTGCAGCTCTCGAAGAAGCGCGGGCAGGTCGCGCGCATGATGCAGCGCCTGCCGTGCAACTACGAGATCGAATTGTCCGGCATTGAACGGCAGGCTCTCACCGAATGCCTCGGATACCTCGATCGGATAACCGGTCTCTGCGGCGATCTGGCGGATTGCTCCTGCGCCGACGAGCATGCTGGGGTCCGGCTCCAGCGCGTGAACGATCCAGCCGTCGCGCGCCAATGCGAAACTGGCGATACCGCGGCCCGCTCCCACATCCAATGCCCTGCCGGCAATCGCGGGCAGCAGCCGCCGCAGCGCCTGCCATTCCTCGCTGGCCGCATAGCGCTGGGCCGCCTGCAAGGCGGTGCCGTCGAAGTAGCAATCCCGCGCCAAGGCAAGGTTTTTGCCGTCTCCGAGCAGCGATGCGACGGCTTGCTCCCAAGACTGCGGAGTCTGCGAATTCACGCTCCGGAACCGAGCAAACTCATGACGGACGGGCGGTGTGCAGACTGGTTTCGTAGTCCGACAGGCGTCGCGCAGCCAAATCGCGCCAGCTGAACTCACGTTCCATCCGTCTCGCCCCAAGAGAGCCGAGTTCGTCGCGTCTTCGCGCATCCAAAAGGGTTGTTAGTACGCGCACCAGGTCGCCGAGGTCGTTGAGCCGGTATTGTAGCCCGTTGCCCTGGATGCGCTCAACGGCACGAAGTGTATCGTTGACCACGATCGGTAATCCGCATGCGGCAGCATCCAGCATCGACGTCGATGCTGGATGCTGCCGCATGCGGATTACCGATCGTGGTCAACGATACACT
>DATLVV010000247.1:0-2804 GCA_035577165.1 Steroidobacteraceae bacterium
GCCACCCGCTCGGTCCGAAATACCTTGCCGACTTCGGAGAGCAATCCCGGGCGATCGGCGGCCACCAGTTCGAGAATGGTGCGGCCGTTGCGGCTGTCGACGCTGACATTGACCTGGGTCGGCGTCGAGAACATGCGAACCTGGCGCGGGGCGCGGCGGGTGACCGTAGCCGGCGCGTCCTCGGGCTGCTGCAGGTTGCGCCACAGCCCTTGTTCGATTTCGCGAATGCGCGCGGCATCGAATATCACCGCGCCGTTGTCCTCGAGCACCACATAGGTCTCCAGGCTGAATCCATTGGCGCTGGTGACCAGCCGGGCGTCGACGACGTTGAGGCCCATTTGATCGAGCACCGCGGTGGTTCGGGCAAAACTGCGCAGCAACCGCGGTGCGTAAGTGAGCACGGCGGTGCCGCCGCGCTCCGCCAGTTGCCGGATGGCGACCAGCGGGGCGTCGTCGGAGGGATGCCGGTCCGCGAGCAACGTGGTGTGCCAGGCAATTTCCTCCGGCGTGAAGCGCAGGAAATACGCCTCGGTCCACTGCGTCCAGACCTGGGTGATCCGCTCCGGCGCGACGTCGGGCATTTTCGCGCGTGCGTGCTCCTGGGTTTCGCGGATCAATTCGTCCTGGTCGACCGGGGTCTCGAGACCGCGGCGCAGGGCGCGCTTGGTGCGCTCGTAGAACTCCTCGAACAGCCGCGCCTTCCAGGCATTCCACAGCTTCGGATTGGTGCCGCGCACGTCCGCGACGGTAAGCACGTATAGATAGTCCAGGTGCGCCTGATCGCCGACGCGGCGCGCGAAGTCATGAATGATGTCGGGGTCGCTGATGTCCTTCTTCTGCGCGGTGATGGACAGGATCAGATGATTCCTGACCAGCCACGCCACCAGGCGCGCTTCATAGCGGCCGAGCCCTTGTTCCAGGCAAAACGCCTCGGCGTCGACCGCCCCCAATTCCGAATGATCGCCGCCGCGGCCCTTGGCGATGTCGTGAAACAGGGCCGCAAGGTAGGCGATCTCCTGGCGCGGCAGCGACTGCATGATCTGGCTGAGCGCGGGAAATTCGTTGTTGAACTTCGGCATGGCCAGCCGGCGCAGATTGCTCACCACGAACAAAGTGTGCGCGTCGACCGTATAGGCGTGGAACAGATCGTATTGCATGCGCCCGACGATGCGGCCGAACGAGGGGATGTAGCGGCCGAGCACGCCGTACAGGTTCATGCGGCGCAGTTCATGGGTGACGCCGACCGGCGCGCACAGAATCTCCAGGAACAGGCGATGGTGGCGCGGGTCCTGGCGGAATCCCTCGTCGATCAGCCACACATGCGAGCCGATGAGGCGGATGGTCTCGGCGCGCACGCCGCGCAGTTGCGGATGCTGCTGCAGCAGCACGAACAGCTCGAGCAGCGCCGAAGGATAGCGCGCAAAGACCTCGGGGTGCGTCACTTCCAAATAGTCGTTGCGGATTTGAAAGCGCGCATTGATCGGCAGCGGCGGCGCGCTCTGCGTCAAAATGGCCTCGCGAAACAGCTGCAGCATCATTTCATTCAGCAGGCTGACATCCATCACCGTGCGGTAGTACTTTTGCATCAGCTGTTCGACGGCCAGGGTGAAGCTGGCGTCTTCGTAGCCGAACATTTTCGCGAGCTTGATTTGATAGTCGAACAGCAGCCGGTCTTCGCGCCGTCCGGTGAGCACGTGCAGCCCGAAGCGCACCCTCCACAGGAACGATTGGCCGGCTTTGAGCTTGCGCAGTTCCTCGCGGGTGAGGAAACCGTGCGCGACCAGCTCGTCGAGCGTATCGGTGCCGAAATGACGCTTCGCCACCCAGCCGATCGTCTGAATGTCGCGCAAGCCTCCGGGGCTCGACTTCACGTTCGGTTCGAGATTGTAGGCGGTGTCGAAGTAGCGATGATGCCGTTCGATCTGTTCCTTGACCTTCGCCTCGAAGAAGCTCTGCGATGACCAGAGCCGGTCCGGCGCCAGGGCGCGGCGCATGCCGGCGAACAGGGATTCCGGGCCCGCGAGCAAGCGTGCCTCGAACAAGGTCGTGGCGACGCTGATGTCGGCGAGACTCTCGCGCTGACAATCATCGATGGAGCGCACGCTGTGGCCCACCTCGAGACCGATGTCCCAGAGGAAGGTCAGGAAGCGTTCGATATCCGGCTGCCAGTCGGCGGAGTCGCTCTTCGGCAGCAGCACCATGATGTCGATATCGGAACTCGGATGCAGCTCGCCGCGGCCGTAGCCGCCGACCGCGATCAGCGCCAGATCATCGGCATACTTGCCGGCGTGCCGCACCCAGGCGGCGCGCAGGGTGATGTCGACCAGCCGCGCGCGGTCGCGCACCAGATCCTCGATGGCTTCCTCGGCCTCGAAGCGCTCCTTCAGAAGCTCCGTGCCGCGATCCAAAACCTCGCGGAAAACCACCGGGGAGAATTGGCCGTCCTTGAGCGCCCCGGGGGCAGCAGTCAAATAGGACCAGTCAGCGGTTTGATCGAGAACCTTGCCGTAGGCGTTCAAGAGGCTGCCGCGGCCGCGGGCACGCTCGAACTCGCGCCCAGGGTGAGGACCTCGAATCCTGAATCGGTCACCAAAATCGTGTGCTCCCATTGCGCCGACAGCGACTGATCCTTGGTGACGACGGTCCAGCCGTCGGGCAGCAGCCGCACATCGCGGCGGCCGGCGTTGATCATGGGCTCGATGGTGAAGGTCATCCCGGCCGTCAATTCGAGCCCCGTGCCGGGTTTGCCGTAGTGCAGCACCTGCGGATCCTCATGGTATACCCGGCCAATGCCGTGCCCGCAG
>DATLVV010000248.1:0-4463 GCA_035577165.1 Steroidobacteraceae bacterium
CTCAAGGGCCAGGCCTCGGCAACCGCGAAAGCCCAGGGCGGCCCTCCCTCCGGGCCCACCCCCACGGGCGGCGGCGGCGGTTCGAATGTCGATGCCAGCGTCACTATCTGGGCGGACATTGCCACCAATGCGCTGATCATCACGGCGCCTCCCAAGATCATGCGATCCTTGATGCAGGTGATCGACAAACTCGACATCCGCCGTGCCCAGGTGCAGGTCGAGGCTCTCATAGTCGAGGTCGACGTCAACAAGAGTTCCAACCTCGGTGTCCAATGGCTGCTGTTCGGACAGGGCAGCGGCACCGTTCCGGCCGGGGTCGTCAATCTGCCGGGCGCGGGCACCAGCATCGTCGATTTGGCGGCCGCGGTCTTGAGCGGCGGCGCCGTGGGTGGTGCTGGCTCCATCACCACCCCCATCACCAGCTCGACGGTGGGCACCGGCGCCACGGTCGCCATCGGCCGGGTCAACAACAACGGCACGAGCTTCGCGGCGCTGGTGCAGGCGCTGCGCAGCGACGGCACCAGCAACATCATCTCCACGCCCTCGCTCATCACCATGAACAACGAGGAAGCCGAGGTGAAGGTCACGCAGGAGATCCCGCTGATCACCGGTTCCTACAGCAATACCACCCAGAGCACCAACGGAAACACCAGTCCTTTCACGACCATTCAACGCGAGGAAGTGGGCACGATTCTGAAAGTCACGCCGCACATCAACGAAGGCAACTCGGTGCAGCTCAAGATCGAGCAGGAAGATTCCTCGCCGGGTGCGAAGCTGACGGATTCGGCGGATATTTCCACGAACAAGCGCTCCATCAAGACCACGGTGCTGATCGAGGACGGCGGCATCATCGTGCTCGGCGGCCTGATGTCGGACACCGTCTCGCAGAGCGAGGATCGCGTTCCGGGACTGGGCGCGATTCCCCTGTTCGGCAATCTGTTCAAGTCGCGCAGCGGATCGCGCCAGAAGAAGAACCTGCTGGTGTTCATACGGCCCAAGATATTGCGTGACGCCGAAGCCACCGAGAGCACCAGCGAGTCGAAATACAATTCCATCCGCGACCAGCAGAAGGGCTTGAACAACGGGCATATATCGCTGCTGCCCGGCCAGAAGCAGCCGGTCGTGCCCGCGGTGCCGCCGGGGTCGGGATTGCCGGCGCCCGCGCCGTCCGGCGCGAACCCGCAGGGTGCCACCCCCAACATGCCGCCGCCGGACTCGGCGCCGCCATCCCCCGTGCCGCAGACCACGCCGCTGCCGCCACCGACGACCCCGCCCGCGACGACCCCGCCCGCGCCTGAGCCCACGTCGCCATGAGCGCTGAACTCAAAGAGCCGGGCGATCAGAGGAAGCTGTCGTTTCCCTTCGCGAAGCGCCACGGGGTGCTGGTTCGAGGCATTGCGAACGACGTGGCGGATACGGTATGCCGGCCGGGAGTGACCCCGCAAAGCCTGGCGGAAGTGCGCCGCTTCGTCGGCGTTCCCCTGAAACTCACCCGCGTTTCGGTGGAATCCTTCGATTCCATGCTGCGCGTCGCCTATGAGGCGGGCTCGGGTGCGGCGATGCAGATGCTCGAAGGCCTGGACGACAACACCGACCTCGCGCACCTGGCCGAGGACATTCCCGAATCGTCCGACCTGCTCGAAAGCGATGACGAAGCGCCGATCATCCGCTTGATCAATGCCTTACTGACGCAGGCGGTGAAGGAAAACGCGTCGGATATCCACATCGAGCCGTATGAGAATCGCCTGGTCATCCGATTTCGGGTCGACGGCGTGCTGCGCGAGGTATTGCAGACCAAGCGCGCCGTGGCCCCGCTGGTGGTTTCGCGCATCAAGGTCATGTCCAAACTCGACATTGCCGAGCGGCGCCTGCCGCAGGACGGCAGAATCTCTCTGCGCATCGCCGGGCGCGCGGTCGACGTGCGCGTCTCCACCCTGCCCTCGGGGCACGGTGAGCGGGTGGTGCTGCGCTTGCTCGACAAGCAGGCCGGGCGCATCGAACTCACCTCCTTGGGGATGCATCCGCGCACCCAGGAGACCATGGATGAAATCATCCACAAGCCGCACGGCATCATTTTGGTGACCGGCCCCACCGGCTCCGGCAAGACCACGACCCTGTACGCTGCTCTCGAACGCATCAATGACAATACCCGCAATGTGATGACGGTCGAAGATCCCATCGAGTACTACATCGACGGCATCGGCCAGACGCAGGTGAACACCAAGGTCGAAATGACCTTCGCCCGCGGGCTGCGCGCCATCTTGAGACAGGACCCCGATGTGGTGATGGTCGGTGAAATCCGCGACCTGGAAACCGCGCAAATTGCCGTACAGGCGAGTTTGACCGGCCACCTGGTGCTGTCCACCCTGCACACCAATACGGCCGTGGGCGCCGTCACACGCTTGCGTGACATGGGTATCGAACCCTTCCTGCTGTCCTCGAGTTTGATCGGAGTGCTGGCGCAACGCCTGGTGCGCGTGCTCAATCCCGAGACCCGCGAGCCGTTCACGGCCGGAGAATATGAGCGCCGGCTCTTGAACCTCGATCCCAATGGCAGCGAGATCCAGTTGTACCGCCCGAGCAACGAACCCGGCAGCGGCTACCGGGGGCGAACCGGCATCTACGAGCTCATCGCGGTCGACGATCACATGCGAACCATGATTCATGACGGCTCGTCCGAACAGGACCTGGAGCGGTACGCGCGTACGGCAAGCCACGGCATTCGCGACGACGGCCGCCGCAAGGTGATGGCGGGCGAGACCACGCTCGAAGAAGTGCTGCGCGTCACCCGCGAAGACTAACTGCTGATGGGTGCCTTCGAATACACCGCTCTCGATGCGCACGGTAAGGAACGCAAGGGGCTGATCGAGGGCGATACGGCGAAGCATGTGCGGCAGCTGCTGCGCGACAAGCAGCTGCTGCCGGTGGAAATCCAGGAGACTGCGCAGCGCGAGCAGAAGAAGGGTCGAAGCCGCAGCTTTATGCGGCGCGGCTTGTCGACCCTCGACCTGGCTCTGTTGACGCGCCAGCTCGCCACCCTGCTGCGCTCCGGCCTCCCGCTGGAGGAAACCTTGCAGGCCGTGGCGGAGCAAACCGAAAAGCCCCGGGTACAGCGCATCATCCTCGGCGTGCGCAGCAAGGTCGTCGAAGGCCATCCCCTGGCGGACGGCTTGCGGGATTTTCCGCAGGCCTTCCCGGAAATCTATCGAGCCACGGTGTCCGCCGGCGAGCAGTCGGGCAAACTCGATTCGGTGCTGGAGCGGCTGTCGGACTACACCGAATCGCGTCAGGTCATGGGTCAGCAAGTCAGCAATGCGCTGGTTTATCCCATCGTGTTGCTGGTCCTGTCCTTTGCCATCGTGTCATTCCTGCTGGCCTATGTGGTGCCGCAAGTCGTCGCGGTATTCGAGACCAGCCACCAGGAACTGCCTCTCGCCACGCGCATCCTGATCGGCATGAGCGATCTCATCCGTCACTACTGGTTTTACGCCTTGATCGTGATCGGAGCCGCCGTCTGGGGATTTATGCGCTGGCTCAAGGCGCCCGATGCGCGCCTCAAGTTCGATCGCTTCCTGTTGCGGGTGCCGCTGGTGGGCAAGCTCATCCGTGGCTTGAATACCGCCCGGTTTTCGCGCACGTTCAGCATCCTGACCGCCAGCGCGGTGCCGGTGCTCGAGGCGCTGCGCATCTCGGCCGAGGTGGTCAACAATCTGCCGATGAAGCAGGCCGTCGAAGATGCGGCGCTGCGCGTTCGCGAAGGGGCGCCCATCGGCAAGTCGCTGGCGGCGCGCAAACTCTTCCCGCCGATGATGATCCACCTGATCAGCAGCGGTGAAAGCAGCGGCGAGCTGGAAAAAATGCTTGAGCGCGCCGCAACCAACCAAGAACGCGAGATGGACGGCCTGCTCTCGACCATGACCAACCTGCTGGGGCCCTTCATGGTGGTGTTCATGGGGGCCATTGTCATGTTCATCGTGGTGGCGCTGCTGTTGCCCATATTTCAACTCAATGACCTGGTCAAATAAAGGACTCTGTAGGAGTCCGTCTCAATATTCCACGGACTTGCTCCTGGGGTATTGCGCCTGAACCGCCTTTCCGTTTATAACCCGCGCGTGTCAGTTCATCGGTGAACAGCCAAGCTTCGCATGAGCGAAAAGCCAGAATCGGACGAATTCGAGGAAGAGGACGCCGAAGACGCGGCTCCCGGCGGCGACGAGGTTGACGTCGATCACATCATGCGCGACGTCGAATCGCAGCGCCGGCGCGCGCCCAAGGGCGCGGAACCGGCGTGGCGCCGCCTGGAACGGGTGATGGAAGAGCGGCGCACCGCCGAACTCATGAGCGACTTCGACGATTACGAGATCGCCGATGCGGCGGACGCTGCGGCGCTCTCCGCCGACGGCGAGGAGTCCGAGGAGCCGTCCGCGCACGCCGACAAGGCTGCGCGCAAGAAAAAGAAATCC
>DATLVV010000249.1:0-3048 GCA_035577165.1 Steroidobacteraceae bacterium
GATCTCGCCGACGACGGGCGGCGCCGGCCAGCCGCTCACGCTGCCGGGAACGCTGCTCGGGGTCATCGAATCGACGGTGTACGCCCGCAGCAACGGCTACGTCGTGCGCTGGCTCAAGGACATCGGCAGTACGGTAAAAAAAGGTGAATTGCTGGCCGAGATCGCCGCACCCGAGATCGACCAGGAACTGTCGCAGGCTGTCTCCGCGCGTGATCAGGCCGCCGCCAGCGCCGCTTTGGCGCAGAGCACCGCCGATCGCTGGCAGTCTTTGCGTCAGAAGGACGCGGTGACCCAGCAAGACTTGGATGAACGCCTGAGTGCGTCGAACCAGGCTCAGGCAAGTCTCGCCGCGGCCAACGCCAATGTCGGCCGCCTGCGCAAGCTGCAAGGATTCAATCAAGTGGTGGCGCCGTTCGACGGCGTCGTGACCCGGCGCAACGTGGATGTGGGCGATCTGGTCAATGCCGGCAACGGCGGAGTCGGCCAGGCGCTGTTTGCCGTCGCGCAGGTCGACCCTTTGCGGCTGTACGTCTACGTGCCGCAGGCCTATGCCCACCAAATCAATGTCGGCGATGGGGTCACGGTGAGTTTGGCGGAGCGCGGAGGCGAACAATACCGCGGCGCGGTCGCGCGTACCGCGCGGGCGATCGATTCGGCCACCCGCACCATGCAGGTCGAAATTCGCATCCCGAACCCCAGCAACACTCTCATCGCGGGGTCCTACGTTCAGGTGACGCTGCCGATCAACGTCGATAGCCGCGCTTTGGTCGTCCCGACCAATGTCTTGTTGTTCCGGCCCGACGGGACGCGCATCGCCCTGGTGGACTCGCGCGGCCGGGTGCATTTGACCTTGGTGAAATTGGGCACGGATTTCGGCACCACCGTCGAAGTGTTGAGCGGCCTCGGCGCGGGCGATCGGCTCATCGTGAATCCGGCAGATTCGCTCGCCGACGGCGACGTGGTGACGCTGCCCGCCGAACCGGCGCACGCGGGCAGTTAGCAATGGCCCGCGGCCTCAAGCTTGCTGCACTCGCCGCCGGTACGCTCGCCGCCGGCTGCGCGGTCGGCCCGGATTACGAGCGTCCCCCGGCCGAGGTGCCCGCGGCCTGGCAACCCGACGCGCCGTGGCATGAGGCGGCGCCGAACGACGCCGCGCTCAAGGGTGAATGGTGGACGCTGTTTCAGGACCCGACTCTGAATTCGCTGGTCGAGCGCGCGCTCGCCGGCAACCAGAACTTGCGCGTCGCCGCGGCGAGGCTCGATCAGGCACGCGATCAGGTCACCGTTGCCGACGCGGATCTTTACCCGTGGGTTGGAGTGTCCGCATCTGCGGAACGCGGCAAGACCTCTGCCAACCGCCCGCTCGGCCAATATACCGTGCCGAACCAGACCACGGTGCAGAACAATTTCGTGCTGGGTGCGAACGTGAACTACGAAGCCGACTTGTTCGGCCGGGTGCGCCGCGGAGTCGAGGCGGCGCGCGCCTCCGCGCAGCAGGCGGAAGCGGACTTCGAGAACACGCGTCTGGTGTTGACCGCGCAATTGGTAACGGACTATTTCGCGTTGCGGGAACTGGAAGCTGAAATCGCCGTGGTGCGCCACAGTCTGGAGTTGCAGGGCGACGCCTTGGTTTTCATCCGCTCGCGGCATGATCTCGGATTCGCGACGGGTCTGGATTTGGCGCAGCAGCAGGCGCTGGTTGATGCCGATGCCACGCAGCTCGAGCTCTTGGACAACCAACGGGCGCAATTCCAGCATGCGCTCGCCACGCTGGTCGGCACGCCTGCGCCGGGATTCACGCTGCCTGCGGGGCCGACGAGCGCATCATTGCCGGCCATTCCCGTGGGGCTGCCTTCAGACTTGCTGCAGCGCCGACCGGATGTTGCGTCCGCGGAGCGTTCCATGGCGGCCGCCAATGCGCGCATCGGAGTTGCGCGCGCTGCCTACTATCCCAGCATCATCCTCGGTCCGGGGTTCGGACAGCCCAACGCCGGCTGGCAGAGCAATGCGGTGAGCACGCTGTTCGACGCCCCGAGCCAGCTGTGGTCGATCGGACTTTCCGCGACGCAGACGCTGTTCGACGCGGGGAAAACCCGGGCCAATGTGCGCATCGCGAATTCGGACTACGAGGCGGCGGTGGCCGCCTACCGCCAGACGGTGCTCACCGCCATGGAAGAGGTGGAGAACGGCATTACGGGTCTGGCCTCGCTCGATCGAGCGGTGAGCCGGGCGGATGCCAGTGTGACCAGCGCTCAGGAGGCCTTCGACATCGCCACGGCCCGCTACAAGGGCGGCGTGGATACCTATCTGGAGATGATCACGGCGCAGCAGGTGCTGCTCAACAATCAGCGGCAGGCCGTGCAGGTGCATGGACAGCAGTTCGCTACCGCGGTGTTCTTGGTGAAGGCGCTGGGCGGCGGCTGGAATGCCGACTCCAACGGGGCATCGCGCGGTAACTAGAGGCCGGACGGGCTCTTAAGCGCTTGGCGCCTGCGTTCGCGGCGCGACCGCCGTCTTCGTCAGAGATTCGATTGCGACCGGCGGCGACATGGAATTGGACTGCACGAAGTCGACGCCGAGCGCCGTCAACCATTCCTGCTCAGCGGCATTCTCGGTGCGCTTGGCCACCGTGTGCATGCCGAGAACCCGGGCCATTTGCACGACAGCCGTGATGGCTGCTTGCGACAATTTATCGGTGCGCATTTTCGCCGTGATCTCGGGGGCCAGCTTGACGTAGTGGACGCCGGGAAGGCGCAGCAGCGCGAAGCACTCCGTCTTCAGCGCGAAATCATCGAGCACCAAGGGGCAGCCGAGGCGATGCAGGGCCGCGCCAACCTCCGGCATCTTGTCGGCGAGCTTGACCGCCGTCGCGGTATCGACCTCGAAGGCGATCATTCCCTTCGGCAGCGACGATTTCGCCAGGCACAATTCGATGAACTTGATGAAGTGCTCGTCGTGCAGCGCGGTGGTGGTGAGATTGACCGAAAACATCACGGCGGTTGATTTCCAGACTTCCGGATGGCGCACCAGGAAACCGATGAGTTCGGT
>DATLVV010000250.1:0-2169 GCA_035577165.1 Steroidobacteraceae bacterium
GCGCAATTCCGCGCCGACGGTATCGCCGTGTTCGCGCAGCAGCTTCAGTGGCACCACCCCGGCAATCTCCTCGAACAGGAAAATTCCGCCGGCCGAGGCGGCCGCTGCCGCCGCGAAGGGACTCTCGCGCGCCAGCACGAACGCGGTTCCGACATTCGGATGTCCGGCGAAGGGCACTTCGGTGCGGGGAGTGAACAGCCTCACCTTCGCGGTATGCTTCGGGTCGTCCGGCGGCAAGACGAAGGTCGTTTCCGAGTAATTGAACTCCAGAGCGATGGCCTGCATCTCGCTGCTGGAGAGGTCCGCCGCGTCCAAGACCACCGCGAGTGGATTGCCGCCGAACATCCGGTCGGTGAACACATCGGTCGTGACATAGCGTCGTTTCATTGCAGACCTCGTTTGGGATCACTCCGTCTCGGAACGCACTTCCCGCCCCATGAGCGCCTGTACCGCGTCCCGCACCGGCTTCTGTTCATGCATGATGCGGTAAATTTCCCGGCAGATGGGCATGTCCACCTCGAGCCGTTGCGCCACGTCATGGACCGCGCGCGCGCCGGTCACGCCCTCGACCACTTGATGAATGCCGCTTTGTGCGTCCTCAAGGGATTGGCCCCGGCCCAGGGCCATGCCGAAGCGACGATTGCGGGATTGATCGTCGGTGCAGGTGAGCACCAGATCGCCGAGACCGGCGAGGCCCATGAAGGTCTCGCGCGCGGCGCCGAGCGCCACTCCGAGGCGCATCATTTCGGCCAGTCCACGCGTGATCAGCGCCACCCGGGTATTGGCGCCGAACCCCATGCCGTCGGCTATCCCGGAGCCGATGGCAATGACGTTCTTGACGCTGCCTCCCACCTCGACACCCATGATGTCCGTCTGAGTGTAGGCGCGGAAACTCGGGCCCGAGAGACGCAACGCCAGCTCTTTGGCGAAGTGTTCGTCCTCCGACGCCACCGTCATGGCGGTCGGCAGACCGGCGCCGACTTCCTTCGCGAAGGTCGGCCCCGACAATACCGCCCCTGCCCGGGGGCCCAGCATCTCTCTCGCCACCTGGTGCGGCAGCATGCCGGTTGCGATCTCGAATCCCTTGGTGGCCCAGGCGATGCGGGCGTCCTTGCCCAAGTGCGGCTTGATGTTCTGCAGGGTGGCGCGGAAGCCATGCGAAGGCACGGCGATCAGCACGTCGCGAGCGCCATCCAGGGCCTGCCTCAAGTCCTTGGTAGCCTGCAATTCGTCGGGGAATCCGGCACCCGGCAAGTAGCGCTCATTGCGGCGCGCTTCCCGCATCAAGTCGATTTGCGCACCGTCGCGTCCCCACAGCCGGGTGGGATGGCCTTCGCGCGCGAGTTGTATGGCGAGCGCCGTGCCCCAGGAACCGGCGCCGACAACCGTTATCGGTTCTGCGCGCCGCTGCTTCAGTTGACCAGACCCTGCTGCGGGGGCGATTCCGACGCCTGAGCATAGAGGGCTTCGAAGTTGACCAGCGGCAGAAGAAAATTCGGGAAACCGCCCTTGACGATCAAATCCGAGACGACCTCACGCGCATAGGGAAACAGAACGCTGGGACAGAAACTGCCGATCAGGCGTTTCAGATCCTCCACCGACGCCCCGGAGATCGAAAACACGCCCGCCTGTTTTACCTCGACCAGGTACAAGGTCGCCTCGCCCTGCTTGGCCTCGAGCGTGATGGTCAACAGCACCTCGCGCACATCCGCCGCGAGTTCCTCGGTGGAGGTGTTCATGTTGAGCTGGAATTTCGGCTCCCAACCCTGATTGTTGGGCAAGCGCGGCCCGTTCGGCGATTCATAAGAAGAATCCTTCAAATAAACGCTCTGCAGGTTCACCTGGACGCCGCCGATGTTGGCTTCCGGACCCGTCGTAATAACCTCGTTCATCAAGCCCCCTGAAGTAGTCGATCCAGCTCCCCGCTGTGATCGAGTTCGAAAAGTTCGTCGCAGCCGCCGACATGCGTGTCGCCGATAAAAATCTGCGGAACCGTGCGTCGATTGCTGCGCGCAATCATTTCCTCGCGGAACTTGAGGTCATCCTCGACATTGATTTCGCTGAAGTCCACTTTTTTCTGAGCCAGGAGATCCCTGGCTCGACGACAGTACGGACACCAGTCCGACGTATACAGCGTCACGGCCGGCTGCGTCATCTAGCATTTCCCTT
>DATLVV010000251.1:0-6583 GCA_035577165.1 Steroidobacteraceae bacterium
CGTCGGCTGCTTGAGATAGTACGAGTACGCGGCAACGATCGCCGATTGCAGGCTCGAGTTGCGCAGCAAGGGTTCCACGCGCGAGAACAGCTCCTGGGACACGATGATGGTCTTCGCTACGGCATCCTCCGCGTAGCGCGCAATCTCGTGGGTCAAGTTCATGGGATTGAGCGGCACCACGACGGCATTGGCGCGCAGGATGCCGTAGTAGGCGATCACGAATTGCGGGCTGTTTTGCATGAGCAACAGCACACGGTCGCCCTTGTGCACGCCGCATTCTTGCTCGAGGAACCCCGCAATGAGCCCGGCCTCGGCGAACAATTCCGCGAAGCTCACCGCGGTGTCGT
Source organism: Steroidobacteraceae bacterium (assembly GCA_035577165.1). Lineage (GTDB taxonomy): Bacteria > Pseudomonadota > Gammaproteobacteria > Steroidobacterales > Steroidobacteraceae > Bog-1198. The sequence continues at coordinate 348 of DATLVV010000251.1, forward strand.
AGAACACCAGGAAGGGCTTCTCCGGATAGCGCCGTGCCGACACCTCGCAGTTGTAGAAAAGATTGGTGGCCGGCGCCGCCAGCGTGCGCGCTGAATGCGCGGGCCAGAACTTGAAGTGTCGATCCGACATGCGCGGCCTAGGGCCTGTGAGCACTATGACGCGCCAATTCCAGCTTTCCGATCTGCTCGCGGTGCACTTCGTCCGGACCGTCGGCAAATCGCAAGGTGCGCGCCGCCGCGTAAGCGGCGGCCAGCGGAAAGTCATCGCTGACGCCGCCGCCGCCGTGCACCTGGATTGCCCAATCGATGACCTGGAGAGCCATGGTGGGCGCGGCCACCTTGATCATGGCGATCTCCTTCTTGGCGGCGCGGTTGCCCACCGTGTCCATCATATAGGCGGCATTCAGCACCAGCCAGCGGGCCTGATCGATCAGAATCCGCGATTCGGCGATGCGTTCGAGCGTCACCCCCTGCTCCGAGATGCGCTTGCCGAAAGCGACGCGCTGTTGGGCGCGCTTGCACAGCAGCTCCAGCGCCCGTTCGGCCAGTCCGATCAAACGCATGCAATGGTGGATACGCCCCGGGCCGAGCCGCCCCTGTGCAATCTCAAAGCCGCGTCCTTCACCCAGCAGAAGATTCTCCACGGGCACGCGCACGTCGACGAAATCGATCTGCGCATGGCCATGCGGCGCGTGATCGTAGCCGAACACATGCAGTTGACGCAGCCGCCGCACGCCGGGGGTGTTCATGGGCACGAGAATCATGGATTGCTGGCTGTGCAGCCGCGCTTCGGGATCGGTCTTGCCCATGAATATCAAGATCTCGCAGCGCGGATCGCCGGCGCCGGAAGTCCACCATTTGCGCCCGTTGATCACGTAGTGAGCACCGTCGCGCACGATCGAGGATTGGATGTTCGTCGCATCGCTCGAGGCGACGTCGGGCTCGGTCATCGCAAAGGCCGAACGGATGCGGCCCTCCAGCAGCGGCACCAGCCAACGCCGCTGCTGCTCCGGCGTCGCATAGCGGGCCAGTACTTCCATGTTGCCGGTATCGGGCGCCGAGCAATTGAACGCCTCCGGCGCGATGTGCGAACGCCCCATGATCTCGCACAGCGGGGCATACTCCAGATTGGAGAGGCCGGCGCCGTGCTCGGAATGCGGCAGAAAAAGATTCCACAAATTCTGCGCCCGGGCTTTGCGCTTCAGTTCCTCCATGACTGCGAGGGGTTGCCAGGGATTGCCGCTGCGCCGGTTCCGCTCCATCTCCTCGTCGAAGCGCGCCTCCGCCGGATAGATGTGGGCATCCATGAAGGCGCCGACCTGCTCCTGCAGAAGCCGAACCTTGTTGCTGTGCGAAAAATCCATGCTGAATACCTTTGTCGACTACGCGTCGAACGATCGCTGCACCAACGCCCACGCCTGCTCGGCCAGCGGCCGCGCCCTGCGGCCTGCCTCGAGCGCGGTCGCGCTCGAGGCGTTGCCTTGTATGGCACGCGCCAGCACGCCCTGCAAGATTCCCGTCAAGCGAAACATGTTGAACGCCAGGTAATAGGTCCAATCCCGCGGCGCCACCGAGGCCCGTCCGCGGCGCCGGCAGTAATCCTCGACACACTCGGCTTCGCTCGGTATTCGCAACGCCGCCGTGTCCAGCCCGCCGAGGCCCTTGAATTGTTCCGCCGACAAATGATAGCGCATGCAGAGATAGGCCAGATCGACCAGGGGATGACCCAGCGTCGACAGCTCCCAGTCGAGGACCGCCAAGATTCGCGGCTCGCGCGCGTGATAGATCGCGTTGTCGAGCCGGAAGTCGCCGTGCACGATGCTGGTCTCCTCGTCGGCCGGCACATGCTGCGGCAGCCACTCGATGAGCCGATCCATGGCATCGATGCGCTCGGTTTCGGCAGCGCGATATTGCTGGGTCCAGCGCGCCACCTGCCGCTCGATATAGCGGCCCGGTTTGCCGTAATCGCCCAAGCCCGCCGCGGCATAGTCCACTGCGTGCAGCGCGGCGATCACACGCGTCATCTCCTCGTAAATCGGCCGCCGCTCGGCGCTCGGCACCTCGGGCAACGCGGCGTCCCAAAACAGCCGCCCCTCGACGTAGTCCATCACGTAGAACTCCGTGCCGATCACCGCGGCGTCGCTGCACAGGGCATACGCCTTCGCCACCGGCACCTCGGTAGCGCTCAGTGCCACGATCACCCGGAACTCGCGATCGACGGCGTGGGCGGACGGCAGCAGCTTGCCGGGCGGCTTGCGCCTCAGCACATAGCGGTGGTCGGCGGACTGCACCAGGAACGTGGGGTTGGATTGTCCGCCCGCAAATTGCTGCACCTCGATGGGCCCGACGAATCCCGCGACGTGCGCTTGCATCCAGGCGGCGAGCCGCGCCGTGTCGAAGGCGTGCTGCGCGGGCGGCGGCCGCAATCCCGCGGCCGGACTGCTCATATGCTGGACGCGCCGCCGTCCACGGCAATGTACTGACCCGTTACGTGCCGCGAGGCGTCCGACGCCAGATAGACGGCCGCGCCCATCAGATCGGTGTCGCCGCCGATGCGCCCGAGGGGAGTTCGTTCGATGACGGAGGCTGAGATCGTCTCGAGCAAACCGCTCGACATCTTGGACGGGAAAAAGCCGGGGCAGATGGCGTTGACCCGGATGCCGAGCGGCCCCCATTCCGCAGCGAGCGCCCGGGTAAGATGCAAGGCCGCCGCCTTGGAGGCGTAATAGGCGACCGCTTTCATCTGCGCTCCGACGCGCAGCGCCGCCACCGAGGCCACGACGATGATGTTGCCGGAACGCCGCGGTATGAAACAGCGATTCGCCACTGCCTGGCTGAGCTGGAACACGCTGGTCGCGTTCAGCGTCATGACCTTGTTCCAGGCCTCGCCGGGATACTGTTCCGCCGCCGCGCCCCAGCTGGTTCCGGCATTGTTGACCAGGATGTCGATCGTGCCGTGATGCGTGACGACTGCATCCACCAACGCCGGCACCTGTTCGGGCTTGGTCAAGTCATTGACCACGGTCAAGGCATCGATGCCCTGCTTCGCCAGCTGCGTCTTCGCGTCCTCGAGTTCGGCGGGCTTGCGGGCGCTGATTGCAATTTTCGCGCCCATTTCACCCAGCCCCTGCGCGATCTGCAGTCCCAGACCGCGCGAACCGCCCGTGATGAGAGCGACCCTGCCCTTGAGCTCGAACAACTCGCGCACGCCCATGCTAGACCACCTCAAGCAAGCTAGACCACCTCGAACAGGCCGGCAGCACCCTGGCCGCCGCCGATGCACATGGTGACGACCACGAGCTTGGCACCGCGGCGCTTGCCTTCGATGAGCGCGTGACCGGTGAGCCGCGCGCCGCTGACGCCATAGGGATGGCCGACGGCTATGGCGCCGCCGTTCACGTTCAGGCGCTCATCGGGAATCCCGAGCTTGTCGCGGCAGTACAGAACCTGGCAGGCGAACGCCTCGTTCAGCTCCCACAGGTCGATGTCGCCGACCTTGTAGCCGGTACGATCGAGGAGGCGCGGTACCGCAAAGATCGGGCCGATTCCCATTTCGTCGGGCTCGCAGCCGGCCACCGCGAAGCCGCGGAAGATGCCCAGAGGCTTGAGTCCGCGCCGTTCGGCCAGTTTGCCGTCCATGACCACGACCGCGCTGCTGCCATCGGAGAACTGGCTGGCATTGCCGGCAGTGATCACGCCGCCGGGCAACGCCGGTCGAATCTGCGTGACGGCCTCGAGCGTCGTGTCGGGGCGAATGCCCTCATCGGCTGCGATCGTGACCTCGCGTGTGCCAATCGTACCGCTTGCCTTGTCGACGATGCCCATGACCGTGGTCATCGGCGCAATCTCATCCTTGAACTTGCCCGCGCTCTGCGCAGCCGCCGCCCGCAACTGGCTGCGGACCCCGTATTCATCCTGCGCCTCTTTGGCAATGTGATAGCGCTTGGCCACCGTTTCGGCGGTCTGCAGCATGGTCCAGTACAGCGTGGGCTTGTGCTCGATGAGCCAGGGATCGCGGCGCATGTGCGTGTTCGCCTCGTTCTGCACGCAGGAAATGCTCTCGACGCCGCCGGCGACGATGACCGACGCACCTTCGGTCATGATGCGCTGCGCCGCCAGCGCTATGGACTGCAGTCCCGAACTGCAGAAGCGGTTGATGCTCAAGCCCGCGGTGCTCGTGGGGAGTCCGGCGCGCAGGGCGATCGCGCGCGCGATGTTGCCGCCGGTGGTGCCCTCGCCGAAGGTCGAGCCCATGATCACATCCTCAACTTCGGCGGGATCGATGCCGGCGCGTTCAACCGCGTGCCGCACCGAATGTGCGCCGAGCGTGGCGCCGTAGGTCATGTTGAACGCACCCTTCCAGCTCTTGCCCAGCCCGGTGCGCGCCGTGGATACGATAACCGCTTCTGTCACTTAGGTTGTCCTTTGAATCCGCTGAAAGTCTGGCCTTGATCAGCCAGCCGGGTGAGCAGCGGCGCCGGCGTCCAGAACGCTGCATCGCTTTGGGATTGTGCCGCAATCCGCTCGAGCACGCGGATGACGTCGTGCAATCCGACCTGGTCGGCATAGAACATGGGTCCGCCTCGATAGGCCGGAAAACCATATCCATTCAGGTACACGATGTCGATGTCGGAGGATCGCTGCGCGATGCCGTCCTCGATGATGCGGGCGCCTTCATTGATCAGCGCATAGATGCAGCGCTCGACGATCTCCTGGGAGCCCACGGCGCGCGGCGTGATGCCTTTTTGCCGGCGGTATTGCTCGATGATGGCCGTCACCTTGGGGTCCGGTATCGGGGTGCGTGATCCCGCTTCGTAGCGATACCAACCCGCACCGGTTTTTTGTCCGAAGCGGCCGGCCTCGCACAGCGCATCCGACACATTGGAGAAATCGCGATCGGGAAATTCCGCAGCCCGCCGCTTGCGCAGCGCCCAACCGATGTCGAGACCCGCCAGATCCCCCACCCGAAACGGGCCCATGGCCATGCCGAATTCCTGAAGCGCCGCATCGACCTGCTGCGGCAAAGCGCCGGCCATGATCAAATCGTGGGCGGCGGCGCCGTATCGAGCCAGCATGCGGTTGCCGATGAAGCCATCGCACACCCCGGAGACCACCGCCACCTTGCCAATGGTCTTCGACAAACGCATGACGGTGGCCAATACGTCCTTTGCCGTGCTGGCGCCGCGCACCACTTCGAGCAACCGCATCACGTTCGCCGGACTGAAGAAATGCAAACCCACCACATCCTGCGGACGGCGCGTGAATTTTGCGATGTCGTCGAGATTCAGCGCCGAGGTGTTGGAGGCGAGAATCGCCCCCTGTTGCACCACCCCGTCCAGGGTTTCGAAAACCTGGCGCTTCACGTCCATGTTCTCGAACACCGCTTCAATGACCAGATCGACATCCCGCAACGAGGCGAAATCCAAAGTCGGGGTGATCAGCGCCAGTCGTTGCGCGAGGCTCGCCTCCGTGAGCGTGCCCTTGCGCAGCGCGCCCTGGTAATTGCGGCGGATGGTGGCGAGACCGCGATCGAGCGCGTCTTGTTTGGTCTCCAGCATCACGACCGGCAGCCCGGCGTTGATGAAGCTCATGGTAATGCCGCCCCCCATGGTGCCGGCGCCGATGACCCCGACCGTGGCGATTGGTCTCACCGCCGTGTCTTCGGGCACGCCGTCCACGCGCGAGGCGGCGCGCTCGGCCTGGAAAACGTGGCGCAGCGCCGCCGATTCGGGCGATAGCATCAAAGTCGTGAACAATTCCCGTTCGCGCTTGAGTCCGGCCTCGAATGGCAGCTCGACCGCCGCCGCGACCGCCTCGACACAGGCCAGGGGTGCAGGGTATGGGCCGGCCGCGCCTTTGACCATATTTCGCGCGAACTGAAAAAAGCTTTCCGCATTCGGCATTTCCAGCTTCAGGTCGCGCACGCGTCTGCGTGGCAACTGTTCCGCAAGCGCGCGGCGCGCGAAGGCGAGCGCCCTCTCCCGCAAGTCGCCCGCGCCGAAATCGTCGAACAAGGGTGTGCCGGCCAGTTTTTCCGAGGCCACGGTCGAGCCGGAAACAATCAGATTGAGCGCCGCCTCGACACCGAGCAAACGCGGCAGGCGCTGAGTACCGCCCGCGCCCGGCAACAGACCTAATTTGACTTCCGGCAGCGCAATCCGCGCCCCCGGAACGCCGACCCGAAAATGACAGGCCAGGGCCAATTCCAAACCTCCCCCCATGCACACGCCGCCGAT
>DATLVV010000252.1:0-5099 GCA_035577165.1 Steroidobacteraceae bacterium
CTTGCAGGTCGCCCCGCCCGCGTTGCCGGAATACTCGGCCGTGGCGAACTGCGGCACTCCATCGCTCATGATTCTTCTCCCTGGGTGTAAACATCGAACACGTTCAGACCAAACGCCATATTACTGCAACCGGCGAATCGCAGGCGCCATCCGCAGATTGTCGATAGGACCAGCAACAGCCCTGCATCGAGAGTACCGCCGCCGCCGGAGTGGGGTGGCGTGACTGCGATCGCCATGGTTCCGACGCCCATCAAGCTGACCGCGGCCATCGTGCTGCCGGACCCCAGGATGAGCGCGCTCGGGCGAGAACCCAGAGCTTGGGGCATGAAGGTCACGTTGAAATGGCAGCTCGCGCCGGCGGGCAGCGCGGCAGCACAATCGTTCGTCTGGGCGTAGTCGCTGGACGTCTGGGGAGCATCAAAAGCGAAGGCTGTCGGCCCTGTATTCGTCAACGTGACCACAGTGGCCGCGCTCGTTGTCCCAACCGCTTGGCTCGCAAACGACACGGTGGCCGGACTGATCGTCAGCGTCGGCAGCTGTGGGACCAGCAGGTACGCCCGATTGTAAGCGTCGTTCGCGACGATCCATCCCCGGGCGTTGATCGCCGGCGCGTCGGTCAATTGGATGGCCGCGAGGTTGGGCGTCGTCGGATCGAGCAGGGTGTTCAGATCGAATATCTGACCGGAGACCCAGATCGTTGCGTGAAAAACCCGGCCGGTAACGGCCGGGTTGGGCGGCAGGTCGCTGCGGCCCACCACGGTCCCCGAGTCGTTGACGCCGAGCGCGTCGCTGCTCTCGGCCCCGGGCAGCGTGCCGAGGTCGGTCGGCACGCCGCCGGTCCACAGCGTGGCATGGCTGGTTCCGTTCGGACTGATCAGGCTGGTGCCGGCGACGTAGGAGACTCCGGACTGGGCGCTGCTCAGCGCCGCCGCCGAGCCTCCGCTGCCAGGAGCAACGGCAGCGAGCGTGGTCAGCGTGCCCGCGCTCCACAGCGTCGGCACGGGCCAAATATTGCTGGTGCCGGGAGTCGACCCGGCGATGGTTCCGGCATCGTTGATGCCGGCCGGGGCGAATGTCCCAAGGTCGGACAGGGTGCCGGCGCTGTACAGGAATCCGTCGGCCAACTCGAAGCCGCTGTCGGTGATGAGTACATCGGCGCTCCCCACCACCTGCCCGGCATCGTTGATACCGTAGGCGTGGCTGTTCGGCCCACCCAGTGTGCCAAGGCCGGTGATCGTGCCCTTGCTCCAGATCGTGGCCTCATCGGAAGACTCCAAGCAATAGCCGACCTTGCCGCAACCGGGCCATTCGGGATTGGGGGTGGAACTGTAACCGGCGACCTCGCCGCTGTTGTTGATCCCGTACGCGAAGCCGTTCGGACCCAGGCTGCCGAGATCCGACAGCACGCCATGGCTCCACAGAAACGGACGGGTGGCCTGCTCGGCATTGACGCTCCAGCCCACTATCTGATTCGCATTGTTGATGGCGCTCGCAGTGCTCGGCGATCCGCCGAGTGTGCCGAGGTCGACCACAGTATAGGTCTGGGCGGCGGCAGAGCCGACCACCGCCAGCGAGACGGCAGCGAATGGCAGACTCCACAGAGGGCCGCGGCGGCAGCGCACAGTCATGGTACATCCCTTCCGTGCCCATTATGCACCCGCCATAGACTCTCAGCGATCGGTGGCGATTGCCATCCATTGCCGCTTAGTATCGCGGCCTGCGACTGTCGGTATCGAATTCAGTGATTGTGCGCCACCAACGGCGCAGCGTGCGCCATTTGCTCGCCGCCACGGCGATCACTCCCGCGCCGGAGGTGGCGGCGGTTGTCGCCGCCACCGCCGTGATACATAAGGGACACATGGGCTGACCTCCTAATACTCGTTGTGGCGGCGCCACCAGATGCCCGCCTCGTTGCGGCCCAAGGGCGCACGGTCGAGCCACTGGTACGCGCCCCACAGCCCATCGAGGCCGCGTGCATAGGTGGAGTAAGTGTGGAACACCGCTCCGTCCTCCAGCACGAACGCGCTCATGCCCGGCCGGTCGCGCGTATAAGTGGGTGCATCGGTGCCGCACATGGCCGCGAACTGACGAACGGGCTCCGGCGCGCTGTTCGCATCCATGGCGGCGCCCCCACGCCGATAGTTGTACTCGATGCCGCCCGCACGCTGCTCTTCCTCGGTGAACGAGACGCTGTAGTCGGAATTGAACTCAGTGTGGGATGAGGACGCCCAGGGAAATGTCCATTCCATCCGGCGCTTGTACGCCTGCAGCTTCGCGAGCGGCGCGCGCGACACGGCCCACAGCATCACGTCGTGGTGGGCCAGGTGAACGGCGAAGCCGTTGAAGCCATCCGCAATCATCGAGCAGGACGGGCAGCCGGCGGTGTAGTCGGGTCCGAACATGAAATGGTAGACGAGGAGCTGTGAACGTCCCCGAAAAAGATCCGTCAGCGAGGCGCTTCCTTCGTCGGTGTCGAATCGATACTCCTTGTCGACGCGGACCCACGGCAGCGCCTGCCGCCGCTGCGCCAGTTCGTCAGCGCGCCGCGTGAATTCCTTCTCCGCCTCGAGCAGTTTGAGCCGCTCACCCAGCCATTCTTTACGGGTCCCGGTCTTATGCGTGGTCATCGCCCTCTCCTGATGTTGCTTGGTGATGAGTTAGATTAGGCGCCGGGGGCCAAGGGATGGGAGTGACAAGTGTGACGGGATTTCGATGGACTCGCTGATCACCGCCGCGGCGCGCGCCTTGGCGGGCGGTGACCCCCTGGGTGCACTGAAGCGGATCGCCCTGCGCGACGACCCGCCGGCGCTGGCGCTTCGCGGCACGGCGATGGCACAGCTCGGTGATCTCGCCCGAGCGCGGGTGCTCTTGCGCAGGGCGGCGCGCGCCTTCGGCCCGAGAGAGGCCCTGGCTCGCGCAAGGTGCATGGTCGCCGAGGCTGAGATCGCGCTTGCCTCCCGGGACCTGAACTGGTCGTCGAAATCGCTGAGCGCGGCGCGGGTGATCCTCGAGGCGCACGGTGACCACGTGAATGCCGCCTATGCGCAGTATCTTGAGATCCGGCGTCTGCTCCTGATCGGCTGCCTCGATGAGGCCGAACAGGCTCTCGGGCGACTCGACCCAGACACCCTGCCGCCGCCCCTGCGGGTCGCGCACGAGCTGGTCATCGCCGGGATCGCCGTGCGACGGGTCCGGGCAGGCTCGGCGCGTAGTGCGCTCGCCCGCGCGGCGCGCGCCGCGCGCCAAGCCGCAATCCCTGCGCTGGCAGCCGAGGTCGAGGCCGCGTCCCTGGTGCTGACAACACCGGCCGCGCGCCTGATCGTGCGTGGAACACAGCGAGACCTGCGGCTCGAGGAGGTTGAAGCGTTGCTGTCCTCGGGAACGCTGGTCGTGGACGCATGCCGCTTCAGCGTCCGTCAGGCAGGCACGGCGCTCGAGCTTGCCAGACGTCCTGTTTTATTCACCCTCGCCCGGCTGCTCGCCGAAGCGTGGCCGGCGGATGTGCCGAGGGAGACTCTGGTGGCGCGGGCATTCCGCGCGAAGCGGGCCGATGAAACCTATCGCGCGCGGCTGCGGGTCGAGGTGGGGCGGCTGCGCCGGGTGCTTCGGACGCTGGCAGACGTGGTCGCGACCCCGCAAGGGTTTGCGATTTTGCCGCGCCGTGCACAGGAAATTGTCGTGCTTGCGCGGCCCCTGGAAGACGAGCACGGAGCCGTGCTCGCCTTGCTTGCCGACGGTGAGTCGTGGTCGAGTTCGGCCCTGGCACTTGCACTTAGTTCGAGCCCGCGCACCGTGCAACGGGCACTCGAGTCGCTGGCGGGAACGGGCAAGGTGCAGGCGTTGGGCCGCGGGCGGGCGCGCCGCTGGGTGACCCCGCCCCTGGGCGGATTCACGACAACTTTGTTACTCCCCTCCTCTCTGCCGGGCGATTAGAATGGCGCCATGAAACGATCTGCTGCCGAGCTCATCCGCGAGTACGGACCCTTTCCGGGGGTCGACCAGGTGGGTGGTGTCACGTATGACGGTGAGCAAATCTGGTTCGCCGCTGGAGACACACTAAAGGCCCTCGATCCGAAGAGCGGAACAACGCCGCGCTCGATCGATGTCGCCGCGCATGCCGGGACTGCCTTCGACGGCCAACACCTGTTTCAGATCGCCGAGGCTCGCATCCAGAAGATCGACCCGAACACCGGCCAGGTGCTCGCCACGATTCCGGCGCCCGGTGGTGGCACTGACTCCGGACTCGCGTGGCATGAAGGCACGCTCTGGGTGGGGCAGTATCGGGAGCGCAAGATTCATCAGATCGATCCACAGACCGGAAAAGTACTTCGCACCATCGAGTCAAAGCGCTTCGTGACCGGGGTCACTTGGGTCGACGGCGAGCTCTGGCACGGCACTTGGGAAGGTGACAAGAGCGACTTGCGCCACATCGATCCCGAAACCGGAGCCGTCCTTGAGGCCATCGACATGCCCCCGGGGGTCTTCGTCTCGGGACTCGAGTCCGACGGCGCCGAGCAATTCTTCTGCGGCGGCGGCCGCAGCGGCAAAATCAGAGCAGTCCGCCGGCCCAAACGCCCTGCCGGGCGCTCATCGCGTAATTCTGCGGCATCCTGAATTGACGGAAACGTACACCAGGGCGTCATTTTCCACCCCGTGCATTTCTCGATGTCCGCATCTGTCAAAGCCTGGGTCAAGCGTTCGCTAGCAGGATGACCGCTTTACTCAAGGTATGCATCGTTGCCGCCTAATAGACGATCTTGACCGGTGCGCTGAACGAATAACCCACGCCGCGCTCCGTCACGATGAACTGCGGCTGGGACGGGTCCGCCTCGATCTTGCGACGCAGTCGCAGCACTTGAACGTCGATGGACCGGTCGTAGACCTCATTGTCGTACACGCGGCTGGCTTCCAGCAGCTGATCCCGGGTCAGGATCCGCTGTGGAGCAGCGAGTAACGCCGCGAGTAGATTGAATTCCCCGTTGGTCAGATCGAGCCGTTGGCCGGGGTGCTTGGTCAGTCGCCGGGTGCGCAGGTTCAGTTCAAACTCGGCAAAACGGTAGGCGCGAATGTCTCTCTGGCCGGCTTCGGTCAACGCTGCC
>DATLVV010000253.1:0-3957 GCA_035577165.1 Steroidobacteraceae bacterium
GCCTTGGCGCGCTCGGCCGCATGCAGCACATTTTCGATGTAGCGCCGTAACGGGGTGCCTGGCGTGGACGTTTGCTGCGCGAGCTCGCCGTAGCCCAAGATTGCGCCGAGTATGTTGTTGAAATCGTGTGCGATGCCGCCGGCCAGGGTACCCATTGCCTCCATCTTCTGCGCCTGGCGCAGTTGTGCTTCCAATCGTTCCCGGTCCGATTGCGCCTGCTTCTGAGCCGTGATATCGATGGCCGATCCGGCGAAGCGATACGCTTTACCGGTCTCATCCCGCAGACACCGGCCCCTCGCCAGCAGCCAACGCCAGTCGCCGTCGCGCACGCGATATTCGCATTCAAAACTCGGCGTGCGTCCCTCCAGGTGATCCCGCAGAGCGGTATCGAAACGTCTCCAATCATCGGGGTGGATTTCGATTTGCGCGAGCCAGGCGGTGCGGGTCGTCGTCACATGGTCTCGAGGATGGCCTTGGAGCACTGCCATGGTTGCCGACACGAACAGCCGATCGGTTTTAAGGTCCCAGTCCCAATGCCCCTCGTTCGCCCCCTCCATCGCGAGAGCGTAGCGTTCCTCGCTGGCACGCAGCGCACCTTCACTCTCTTCAATCCGGCGCAGCTGCCGCCACAACAAACCAATGCCGAGCAAGCCCAACAGCCCGACCACGGCGCTGCGCGCGGCCAGCCGCATCGCCTCACCGTGCCAGGAGCGTAATGCCACTGACTCCTCGCGGGTGACGGCGAGCACCAGCGGAGTGTCTCTGACCCGCGCCACCGCAATGAAATCGCGCTTGCCGTCGATCGGATTCGTCAGTGGGCTCGCGGCCGCGCTCAATGCGGCGAGCTGCGGAAAACTTTTCTCGATGGCACCGGGATCCGGCGGATCGCGCACCAGCAATTGACCATTGTCGCGCAACAGTTGCACGGCGGTGCCCTTTCCGAGGCTGAGCGCGGAGTAGAATTTCTCGAGATCCGCGAGATTGACGATGGCGGTCACGACGCCGGCGAACGCCCCGCTCTCGTCCTCCAAGCGCCGTGACAGGACGATTCCCGCCTGGCCCTCGGTGCGCGTAATGAGCGCTTCGCTCATGAACAGGCCGGCCGCCGTGCTGTCCCGCTGCGCAATGAAGTAGGAACGGTCCGAGACGTCGAGATGGGGAGGTACGGATCCAACTGAGCGGTGTATCTGGATGCCTTGGGCGTCGGTGATCGTGAGCACGCGTATCTGCCTGACCCCCGACGAACGATTGGCAAGAATTTCATTGAGGCGCTCTGGCGCTATTTTTGTGCGGTCGTTTTCATACCAGCGGGCGGTGTCGCGCAGCAGTAGATCGACGCCCTGGAACGTCCAGGCAGTCTGCTCGGCAAACGCCGCCGCCACATTGGTGATTTCGCGGTGCGTGGCCGAGAGCGTACTTTTATAGGAACGCCAGGCGTCGTAAGCCGATGCACCGGCGAACGCAACCACCACCAGCACGCCCAAGAAGACGACGCGCCGCCGCAGCCGCTTGAATCGCATTGGATCGGCCGCCTGTGCACCGAGGACGGTGTTGTCGAGCATGCGTCGCTTACCTCTTCGCAGGATCGATGATAGCGCTTACGGCTGCGAGCAGCGCATCGCGGCTCAGCGGCTTGGCCATGACCTGAGCGACACCGAGGGCCTGGGCAGTGGTGCCGGCGGTCGATAGATCCGCGCGAAATTGCGCCGAGATCGCGATGATCGGCGTTCCCGGGTGCGCAGCGCGAATTTTATCGGCCGCACGCGCCCCCGCGTACTTGGGCATTTCTATGTTCACGATCACGAGATCGGCGGCGACCTCAGGCGCAGGGCCGCACGGTGCGACCGCACGAACGCAATAGCCGGCAGCCGTGAGCCACTCCCCGAGGAGCCCCCGCATGAGATCGTCCGTTTCGCATATCAGTATCGTCGACATGGCTGCAGCGTCGTACCGAGAAAACACGCGCCGATGTCGAGATGGGGTAGCCATTATTTCATCTGAAATCTGCGTCCGGCACCTCGACATGGAACCGCAATCCTGGCTTCCCACCCTGTCGACATCGCCCACCAGGAGTCATTCATGAAAGCCAACCGGATCCTCGCACTCGCCGCAGCAGGCATGATTACCGCATTGATCTTCGTCGCGATTGCCAACGGCATGTCGCTCCCGTAACGCCCGGATTGCGAAGCAATGGGTGACAACGGTCTGAATGAGCCGCCCATGGGCGCCCACCTGACGACCTCGCGTCGCGGCTATACCCACCATGGCGTGTATGTCGGCGGCGGCCGAGTGGTGCACTACGCCGGCTTCTCCGGATTCGGGCAGTGCGGTCCGGTCGAGGAAGTCCCCTTGTCTCGATTCTGCGCCGGCCGCGAGGTTCGGATCGTCAATCACGCCGCGACTGTATTTTCTCCCGAGGACATCGTCCGCCGCGCCCGCTCGCGGCTCGGCGAGAACGACTATCGGCTGCTGACCAACAATTGCGAGCACTTCTGCAATTGGTGTCTCAGCGGCATCAGCCACAGCGCTCAGGTGCAGCGACCGCTGCAGCTGCCCTTCCGGGTGCTCGGCGCTCTATTTCACCCGTAACAGCCGCGATGGGTTTTGCAATGACTCGGATAGCCACCAGGCCCACGCTGTCTCCATCGATCCCACAGGCCTGACCTCTTTGTCCACCCAGGAGGGCGACATGTCACCGTCAACGCATCCCATACGCCCATGCTAGGCATAGTCCGCATTGCGCTGCACCGGCCGTACACGTTCATCGTGGCGGCCCTGCTCATTCTCCTCATCGGCACGCTCTCCGCGCTGCGGATGCCGGTCGATATTTTCCCCAGCATCAATATCCCGATCATCGGCGTGGCCTTCCAATACCAGGGCTTGCCGCCCGACGAGATGGCCGGGAGAATCATTACCCCCTTTGAGCGGGCGCTGACCACGACCGTCAACGATATCGAACACTTCGAGGGGAACTCCTATACCACGTTCGGCATCGTCAAGATCTACTTCCACCCGACGGTCAATATCGCCACCGCCAATGCGCAGGTGACGGCGATCGCGCAGAGCTTGCTCAAGCAAATGCCGCCCGGCACGACGCCGCCGCTGATCATCAACTACAGCGCCTCCTCCGTGCCGATCATTCAGCTGGCGCTCTCGGGCAAGGGACTGACCGAGCAAAATCTTGCCGATCTGGGCATCAACTTCGTGCGCCCGCGCCTGGTCACCGTGCAGGGTGCAGGCATCCCCTGGCCCTTCGGCGGCAAGTCGCCGCAGGTGATGTTCGACCTCGACACCGCAGCGCTCGAGGCGCGCGGCCTGACCGGGGTCGACGTCGCCAATGCGCTGGCGGCTCAGAATCTGATTACGCCGGTGGGGTCGGAAAAAATCGGCAATTACGAATACACCGTCAACTTGAACAGCGCGCCGTCGACCATTTCGGAACTGGGAGACCTGCCGATCAAGAGCGTCAGGGGCGCGATGGTCTACATGCACGACGTCGCCCATGTACGCAACGGCAACGCGGTGCAGACCAATGTGGTGCACGTGGATGGCAATCGCTCGGTGCTCCTCAGCGTATTCAAGAACGGCACGACCTCGACGCTCGACATCGTCGGCGGCATCAAGAAAATGCTGCAAGTCATCAAACCGTCGCTGCCGGACGACCTCAACATCAAGCCGATCGGCGATCAGTCGATATTCGTGCGCGCCTCGATCCAGGGCGTGATCCGCGAAGGCGTGATTGCCGCGGCGCTGACCAGCCTCATGATCCTGTTGTTTCTCGGCAGTGCGCGCTCGACCCTGATCGTGACCACCTCGATCCCGCTGTCGATCCTGGGCGCCATCGCTGCGCTGTCGGCCATCGGCGAAACGCTCAATATCATGACCCTGGGAGGCCTCGCGCTCGCGGTCGGCATTCTCGTCGATGAGGCGACGGTGACCATCGAGAGCATCAACTAC
>DATLVV010000254.1:0-6549 GCA_035577165.1 Steroidobacteraceae bacterium
GTCGACAGCGGCGGTTCGGCAGAGTGAGCGCCCGGACGCTCTAACTTCGTCCGGAAGCCCGCCTGAGTATCAAACTCCGCGCCGCCGGCGCCACACGGCCAGCCCCAACAGCGCACCCCCGGCGACCACCACCGGATAGTTACCGAGGCGCGCGTAGGGCGTAAGCCCGGTCCTCGGCTGCACTTCCGCGCGCAGCACGGCCTCCTGGAATTGCGGCAGCCTCGCCACGACTTCGCCATGCGGCCCAATCACGGCCGTGATGCCGTCGTTCGCAGCGCGCACCAAGAAGCGCCCTGCCTCGAGTGCCCGCATCCGCGCAATCTGCAAATGTTGGTGAGGTGCGGTGGAATCGCCGTACCACGCATTGTTGGTGACGTTGATCAGCAGAGTGGCGTCGCGCAACACTTTGAGCTGATGACTGCCGAAGGCATCCTCGTAGCAGATGGTAAGGCCGAGTGCCTGGCCCGCGGCCCTTCGCACCGGTTGATTCTCGCGTCCGGCCGAAATGTTGTCGTAGGGCAGACTCATCAATCGCAACCAGGCGCGCACGAACGACGGCACCGGAAAATATTCCCCGAATGGGACCAGGTGCCGCTTGTAGTACCAGCCGCCGCCCGAGTCGCTCAAGATCAACAGTCCGTTGAAAATCCGCTTCGTCGCCATCTCATAGTTCACGAGACCGATGGCAAAATCGGCGCCGTGCGCGCGGCCTTCCTCCTGCAGCCGCCTCAAGTAGTCGGGAATCAGATTGGCAAGCACCGGCAATGCGCTTTCCGGCCAGACGATCAGGCGGGCTCCCCACGCTTGCGCGGTGAGCCGGGAATAGCGCGTCATGGTTCCGGTAATATTCTTCGCCTGCCATTTCTGGTCTTGCGACACGGCGCCCTGCACCGCTGCGACGGTGAAGGGCGGTCCGGCGGTCTGCGTCCAGTCGTGATACCGAAGCAGTGCAGATGCCGAGACCAGAATTACGGCGCCGCCGCACGCCAGGATTCGCCGCGACCTCGCAACGCCGGGCGTCAGCAGCACATTGAGCGCGACCGCAATGACGACCGCGGCCCACGACACGCCGTACACTCCGAACAACGGCGCCCAGCCCGCGAGCGGCGAATCGATCATCGCATAGCCCAGCGACAGCCACGGGAAGCCGCTCAGAAACCAGCCGCGCAGCCATTCGAGCAGCACCCACAACACCGGCAGCACCAGCCAGGCGCGCGTCGCGCCGGGCTTGAGCCAAAACCGGTTTGCCAGGTAGCACAGCGCAGCGAAGTACAGGGACATCATTGCGATCAGCGCGGCCTGCAATATGAGCGTCAGCCAGATCGGCACCAAGCCGAACACATGCAGGCAGGTGTACAGCCAGTACGTGCCGAAGCCGAACAACCCGGCGCCGAACGCGGCTCCCGTCCAACCGGCGCGGCGCGGGGGCAGGCCGCGGATCAGCGCGAACAGCGCCGCGGGGGACAAGACGGCGACCGGCCACCATCCGACCGGTGCGAATGCAAGATTCAGGCAAGCGCCGGCGCCGAACGCTGCCGTCAGTCCCCCCAAGATCTGCATCTGCAACGCGGCAGGAGAACCGCGTTCAGCTACGCTCAAGGAGTGGACTCGTCGACGACGGGCGGTTCAATGTCGGTTGGCGTGATGACGCGCAAAAGATCGATGCGGCGGCGATCCGCGCGCACAACGCGAAACTCCAGTGCACCGACCTTGATGGTTTCTCCACGGCGCGGCAGGCGCCCGAATTCCTGCATCAGCAGGCCGCCGATGGTGTCGTACTCTTCGTCGGAGAATGCGGTGCGAAAGTATTGATTGAAGTCGACGATGGGCGTAAGCGCGCGCACCGTGAATTCGCGCGGGCCCTCCCGCCGGATCGTCTGATCATCCTCGACGTCGTGCTCATCGTCTATCTCGCCGACAATCTGCTCTATGACGTCTTCGATGGTGACCAATCCGCACACCCCGCCGTACTCATCGACCACCATGGCGATGTGATTGTGGCTGCGGCGGAATTCCTTGAGCAATACATTGAGCCGCTTGCTCTCGGGAACGAACACGACCGGGCGCATGTACTCGCGAATCTCGAAACTCTCGTCGCCGGCCGCCTGCAGGCGCAGCAGATCCTTCGCCAACAGAATGCCGAGAATTTGATCGCGATCTTCGCCGATCACGGGAAAGCGCGAATGGCCGGACTCAACCACCAGTTCGACCAAGGCGCCGGGAGATTCATCGCGCTCGACGAAGACCATCTGCGAGCGGGGCACCATGATGTCGCGCACCTGCATGTCCGCCACAGCGAGCACACCCTCGAGCATCACCAACGCATCGCCGTCGAAGAGACCCCGCTCGCTGGCTTCGCGCAAATCCTCGATCAGCTCGGCGAGATCGCGCGGCTCACCGGACATCGACTGCGTAATGCGTTTTAACCAGCGGCCTGTGGTGCCGCCTTGAGGTTGTTCTGACATGGGGGCTTAAGGATACTCGATCATCGATACGGGTCTGAAAAGCCAAGCCGATCAAGGATTTGAACCTCCTTGGCGGCCATTTTCACAGCGTCTGCGGCGCGCTCGTGGTCGAAACCCAGCAAATGCAGCACACCGTGCACCGTCATATGCGCCCAATGCGCTGTCAGGGATTTACCCTGGGCCAGCGCCTCCTGAGCCACGACCGGGGAGCAAATCACAAGTTCGCCGATAAAATGACGGCCGTCCGGAACCCGGCCGGCTCCGCCGAACGACAGCACGTTGGTGGCCTTGTCCCTGTTCCGGTACCTCGCGTTCAAGCTGCGGCTGCGCGCCTTGCCTACCACGCGCACGGAAAGCACCACCGATCGCCGCAGCGGTGCGAGCGAGGCCGCCGTCCACACGGTCAGTTGCCGTCGGTTCGGAACCCAGGGTTGCCGGGCGGCGTAGCTCACATCGAGTTCGAGGCGGTGCGCCACCTAGCAGCCTGTCCCACGCGGAATGTTCAGCCAGGCTCCTTGCGCGCGTCGTCGGGAGTGCTCGCCTCGTAGGCCTGCACGATTCTCTGCACCAGTGGATGGCGCACCACATCGCGCGAACTGAACATGGTGAAAGCAATGCCGCGCACGCCGCGCAGAATGTCGATCACCGTGCGCAAGCCGGATTGTTTGGAATTCGGCAGATCAACTTGAGTGATGTCGCCGGTGACCACGGCCTTGGAGCCGAAGCCGATGCGGGTCAGAAACATCTTCATCTGTTCGTTGGTCGTGTTCTGCGCTTCGTCCAAGATCACGAATGAATCGTTCAAGGACCTGCCGCGCATGAAGGCCAGGGGAGCCACCTCGATCACGTTGCGTTCGATCAGCTTGGCCACGCGTTCGAAGCCCATCATTTCGTACAGCGCGTCATACATGGGCCGGAGGTATGGATCGACCTTCTGCGAGAGATCTCCGGGAAGAAAGCCCAAGCGTTCGCCTGCCTCCACTGCCGGACGCACCAGCACGATGCGCCTCACCTTTTCGGACTGCAGCGACTCGACTGCACAGGCGACCGCAAGATACGTCTTGCCGGTGCCCGCCGGGCCGATGCCGAAGGTCAGATCATGGGTGCGGACGTTGTTGAGGTACTCGGTTTGATTGGCGCCGCGGGCGCGCACCGTGCCGCGCGACGTATGAACTTTGATTTCGTCGGAATCCGCACCTGCGCCGCTGTTGTTGCTGTCCATATCCAATTCTTGAAGTGCGATGTGCACCCTCTCGGAATCCACCGGCTCGCGCTGCGCGCGGGCGTACAAGCCGAGCAGCACCGCCTCCGCACGCTCGATCGCGGCCGGCAAGCCGATGAGCTGGAATCGGTTCCCGCGCCGCCTGACTTCCACCCCCAGTCTAGACTCGATCTGATGCAGGTGTTCGTCAAGAGGGCCGCATAGTTCCACCAATCGGACGTTGTCCGCCGGAGCGAGCAGCACGTCGCGAGTCATCGGTAGCGAACTCACGGTGAGGTTTCTTCCAACAGGCGCCCGCGCAGGGAATTGGGCATGGCTTCGGTGATGATCACGTCCGCAAAACTGTTGATGAGCGCCATCGGGCGGTCCGCGGGCCCGTCGAAATTCACCCAGCGATTGTTGTCGGTGCGGCCGGCAAGCTGCCGGGGATTGCGCTTGGCGGGGCGTTCGATGAGCACGCGTTGCCGGCTGCCTACCATGCGCTGGGAGATGGCGCGCGCCTGGCCGTTCAAGCGTTGCTGCAAGAGTTCAAGCCGCTGCTGTTTGACCTCGTGCGGCACCTCGTCCGGCAGCGCCGCCGCGGGGGTGCCGGGCCGGCGGCTATAAAGGAAGCTGAATGACTGATCGAAACCCACCTCCGCGACCAGATTCATGGTCGCCATGAAATCTTCGTCCGTTTCACCGGGAAATCCGACGATGAGATCGGTCGAGATGCATATATCGGGCCGAACGGCGCGCAGCTTGCGAAGCTTCTGCTTGTACTCCAGCACAGTATGACCGCGCTTCATTGCAGCGAGAATACGATCGGAGCCGCTCTGCACCGGGAGATGCAGGAAATTGTTGAGCTTGGCCACGTTGGCATAGGCTTCGATCAGACTGTCGTTGAATTCGAGCGGGTGTGAAGTGGTGAAGCGGATGCGCTCCACCCCGTCCACCGCACTGACGTAATGGATCAGCAATGCCAGATCCGCGAGCGTGCCGTCCGCCATCGGGCCGGCATAGGCATTCACATTTTGACCGAGCAGCGTGATCTCACGGACTCCCTGAGCCGCCAGGTGCTCGACTTCCTCGAGCACCTGTTCAAAGGGGCGGCTGATTTCCTCACCGCGCGTATAGGGCACGACGCAAAAACTACAGTACTTGCTGCAGCCCTCCATGATCGAGACGAACGCCGTTGCACCGGACGCCCGCGCCTGCGGCAACCGGTCGAATTTTTCAATTTCCGGAAAACTGACGTCGATCTGCGGACGGCCCGATTCCCGCAACCCGTGCAGCATCGCCGGCAGGCGGTGCAAAGTCTGCGGGCCGAAGACCAGGTCGACGAAGGGTGCGCGCGCCGTAATACCCTCGCCCTCCTGGCTCGCGACGCAGCCGCCCACGCCGATCACGACGTGCGGACGCTGCTGCTTGAACAATCGCCATTCACCCAGCAAGGAGAACACTTTCTCTTGAGCTTTTTCGCGCACGGAACAGGTGTTGACCAGCAACACATCCGCTTCGGCCGGATCGTCGGTACGCGTCATGCCGTGCGCCGTTTCGAGCACGTCCCGCATCTTGCCGGAATCGTACTCATTCATCTGACAGCCGAAGGTTTTTATGTATAAACGACCGGGCATATTCTCGCGGTAGGCTCGCATGGAAAAGGCCGCTAAGATACTAGGAACCATGGCAATACGCGAAGTTCTCAAGATGGGCGATCCGCGCCTGCTGGCGGTCGCAGCGCCGATCGCCGAATTTGGCACGCCGGAGCTCGAAAGCCTGCTCACCGATATGCGGGATACGATGCAAAGCCTCAATGGAGCCGGGCTCGCTGCACCGCAAATCGGGGTGGGTCTGCGGGTCGTCATATTCGGCTTCGAGCACAATCCACGCTATCCGGACGCGGACATGGTGCCCTTTACGGTGTTGATCAACCCCACCCTGACGCCGTTGGGCGACACCCAGGACGAGGGTTGGGAAGGCTGTCTGTCGGTCCCCGGCATGCGCGGGCTCGTGCCGCGCTATCGCAATCTGCGCTATACCGGCGTCGATGCGTTGGGGGCGCCCATCGATCGCACCGTGAGCGACTTTCACGCCCGGGTGGTGCAGCATGAGGTCGATCACCTCGATGGCATCCTGTATCCGCGGCGCATCCGGGACCTGACGCAGTTCGGCTTCAACGATGCCTTATTTCCCGGTCAGGATCTCGCCGACGATTGATTCCGGGGCGACGGGCAGTTCCTGGGATGCATCAATCCTGCGCCAGAGCAGCGCGCCGAGGAACAACAGTGCCGCCATTGGAACGAATGGTGCATTGTAGCTCCCGAAGCGCTCGACGATGTAGCCGTACGCCACGGAACCCACGAGCCCTCCCAATTGCGACGCGGTATTCATCAGGCCGACCATCGCACCTGCATGCCTTTGCCCGATGTCCAGGCAAACGCCAAAGACCACGGATTGCTGGAACGTGATCGCCCCGTAGACGATGGCCAGAAAGACCACGGTTGCAATTTGTTGCGGCGAAATCATGGCCGCGACCGTGAACAGGCCTGCCGTGGTCAGCGCTGCCGCTCCCAAGATGCTCCGCCCTCGTTTGCGCCCCAGCTTGCGAACCAAGGCATCACTCGCGGCACCGCCGGTCAGGTTTGCGAAGACGGCGACCAGGTAGGGCAACGCGGAGAGCAGCAAACCGAATTCACTGAATCCACGGCCCTTCACCAGGAAGGTGTGAAACCAGGTTTGAAAAAAGTTGTACACGTACACGTAGCAGAACGCCGTGCCCAACAACGCGGTCACGGTGCTCGAGCGAAGCGCGAGACGCCACGGAAATACTGCTTTCGAGATACCGGGCCGCTCAGGCGGCGTTTGCTCCCGCAACTGCTC
>DATLVV010000255.1:0-6147 GCA_035577165.1 Steroidobacteraceae bacterium
GAGCCTAGGCTCCGGGTCAGGCATAGGCGTCCACGGCACTGCTGGAGAAGTGCACCGGCCGCGCGGACGGCGACATCGGCGCCGGGGAGGCGACACCGTCCACCGACGGCGTCCAATCATAGAGCTGCGCCTGGGGCGAGCGCTCCTGAAAGGAACGCTGCGAGATGTCGACGCTGACCTGACCGAAACCCTGGGCTCCCAACATTTCACGCAGCTTTTGCGAGCTCGACTCCAGTGCATCGCGAGTCACGGCGCTGTGGCTCGTGAGCCAGACCTGCGCATGGGCGCCTTGGACCGCAATTCGCACTTCGATGGGACCGAGCTGCGACGGATTGACTTGCAACTTCGCGCCGTTCAGATTGTTGCCGACCATCCAAGAGACTCGGTCCGCGAGAGCGTGTCCGAACTCCGGCGTGTCCACCCCGACAGCGACTTTCAGAGTCGGCGTCGGAGTGGCGTCGGTGGAAGCGGTTGCGTTGGGGCCCACCCCCGCCGCACCTGCCATCCCATTCGCATCGGTCGACAGGGAATCGGAGCTTTCGCCGTGTGCGTGCTTGTCCGACTCGACCGAATTGGCAAGCGCGGCCGCATCTTCGGCGCCGGCAGCCGCTCTCGCGGCGCTGGCCGCTGCGGCCGGCACCACAACCGGGGCCGGCGGTTCGAGTAATCCGCCGGCGCGTCCCGCTGGACGGGCGGCGGCGCCGACCGCGACCGGCCCGGCCGAGTCGTCGGCCTGCGGCTCTGCGGACGCGCCGCTGGAAACCCCTGCGCCTCCCGCGGCCGCGGAACTGGCAGCCGCGATTACGGTTTGCAAGGTCGCACCGCCATCCCTTGCGGAGTCACCGGACACCGAGGTCGAGGCGGTGTCGTCGCTGCTGCCGACTGCAGGTAAGGTTGTCGTGTTTGCCGCAGAATCCGTCCGTCCCGCCGATTCGATCACCGTTCCCGCAGCACCGGCGCGCGCTCTTGGAGGACGGCCGCCTGCAGCCTCCGGAATTTCCTTGGCGCCCTTCGCCCCGGGTGCTTTGTCTATGGCGGCCGCATCGACCGCTGTCTGCGCGCCGCCGGCTGCCGCCGCGCCCGGCAGGCCGAAGGCCTGGGCAAAATCCGCTCCGGGTTCGGCCGCAGCCGCGGATCCTGGCGCGGAAGATGCGGAATTGAGCACGGCGTCCGGGCTCAACGCCGCTTGACCCTGCGTACCCGAAATGACGGCGCCCCCCCTGCCGTCGGCAGCCATTGCGGCGGGGCCGGCTGCAGGATCGGTGACGGCGCCGCCGGATGCGGCCGCGCCGAGCGCAGCGGCGCTGGCTGCCTCGATCTTGGTTGCCTCTGCCCTGAGCGCCGCCGCGTCGCGCCCGGTTGGCGAACCGTCGCCCGGCGTCATCGTGTTGCCCGGCGCCCTCATGTTGGCCGGTATCGTCGAGGCCGCCGTCGTCATGTTGGCCGCCGCGATGGCGGAGGCCGCGGTGCCGGCGACTGGCGGATTGGCTGTCGAGGCGGCGGCCATCGCCGCATTTGCCGGGGGCGGCGAAAGATTGCCGGGCGTCGGCAAGGATCCGCCGCTCTGTGCACCGTCATGAGCCTTGCCGGCGGCTTGGCGGCGGGCCGATTTTGCCCCCACGTTGCTGAGCGTCGCAGCAAAATCCTGGCCCCGGCCCGTGGAATTCAAGGAACCGCCCGGCGCCGCGTCGTTGATTTGCGCCGGGTCCGAAGCGATCGAGATTTGCGAAACCATGCGTGTGGCGTTCATACCTTCGGAAATAGCAAGTGACGTGCCAAGCGGCCGGCAGAGGCACGGCGAACTCCCGCTACTTCAGATATTTCTCGAACCAGCCCACCGTGCGCTCCATCGCATCGGCGCTATGCGCTGGATCGCGCAACCCGTGGCCTTCGCCGGGATAGATCATGATGGAGGTGGGTACGTTCAGGGCTTTCAACGCGTGCCAGAACTCCTGAGTTTGAGGAGCGGGGCATTCGATATCCCGCTCGCCGACATACTCGAAAGTCGGCGTCTTGACGTTGCGGATGAAATTGATGGCCGATGACCGGGCGTACACCGCGGGATCGTCGTACACGGACGCGCCGAAGTACGGCAGCATCCACGCATCGATGCCGTTTTCACCGTAGTACGACAGCCAATTGCTGACCCCGGCGGCAGCCACGGCCGCCTTGAAGCGGTCGGTCTGGGTCACCGCCCACATGGTCATGAAGCCGCCGTAGCTGCCGCCCGTGATACCGAGCCTGGCCGTGTCGATCGGGGCAACCTTGGCCGCGGCGTCGATGCCGGCCAGAATGTCGCGCAAATCGCCATGACCGAAATCGCGGACATTGGCCAAGGTAAAGCGCTCGCCCTGGCCGTAGCTGCCGCGAGGGTTCGGCCGGAACACCGCGAAACCGCGGTCGAGCAGCGCACTCGTCAGCCCCGGACCGCTGAAGTGCGGCAAGAATGCGGCGGCCGGGCCGCCGTGAACATTGGTGACCATGGGTAGCTTGCCGTTCGAGTGCTCGGGCAGCAGCAACCAACCCTGCACGTCGAATCCGTCGCTCTTCCACCAGATGCTTTGCACCCGGGCCGCCAGGTGGAGACCCGCGTTCATCGTGGTCAAATTCCGCCAATGTCCCATGGCGCCGACTGCGATTTCAGGAGCCTCCGTGAAGGTCTCACGTTCGACAGCCATGATTTCCGAGGGACACGCAACAGCGGCGTAGTTGTCGCCATTGTCCAGCGACTCCTCACCACTCCACAAAACACGTACGGCGGCCGGCCGGCGGCCCGCGCCCAGATCCGCCAGTTGGGTTTTGTCGCCGGCAAGCAGTTGCGCGCGCAGGTGGCCGTCACAGCTCCACGTCAGCGCGGTGGCTGATGCGCGCATCGCCGGGGTGAGGTTGGTGGCCGAACCGCCCTCGACCGGCACCGTGAATACATCGCCACCGGTGGAGCCGAAGTCGCTCATGATCCCGCCAATGAAGGCGACCGTCGCACCGTCGCGCGAGACTCTGGGCATTGCGATTTGCTGTCGATTGTCCGTGGGGGCGTACAGCACCCGTGCGGCGGCATCGGCGGCGGAAAAGGAATACAGCTTGGCGTTCCACCAATTGTCGTCGCCGTTGCCGGGGGCCGCGGTGCCGACAAAACCCTTGCCGCCGGGCCGCCAATCGTATTCGTAGACGAATAGATCGGGAGGCGACGCCCACTGCAGCACGCCCTTGTCGAGAATCGCAATTCGCTGCTCCGGAGTCGCTTCGTCCAGATCGCCGGCAATCGGGGTTCCGGCTTCCGTTGCGCCGACTTCCTTGGTGGCGTCTTCCGTGGCCAACAGCGCCAGGCGGCCGTCCGGACCGTATTTGAGATCCTCGATGGTTCCGCTGAAGTCGAGCAGCTTGGTCAGGCCGCTGCCGTCGGCGGCGACCGTGTACACGGCGCGGGCATGACTGCCCGGTGTACGCAAGCTGAAACTCAAGTGCCTGCCGTCCGGGCTCCAGGCGAGTGCGGCCGGCCAACATTGCGGAACCCGGCCGCACGGCAACGCAACTTTGACTACAGCGCCGTCGTGCACGCGCCGGATCATCAGGTCTCGAATCGGCGGATAAAACCCGCTGGGCGGCGAGTCGCCTTCCACGGATGCAACCAGCGAGGCGTCGGGGGCAATTTCGATTTGCAAGAATCGATGCACCAGCCTTTCAGGTTCCGCGGATCCGGATTCGCCCAAGACGATGGCGCAGACAAGCGTTGCGCCCAGCAAGCGGACAAACTTCATAATCATCCTCTAAGCGGCTCGATTGAATTTCAACACCAGGGTCGCGCAGCCGAGCAAACCCGCGCCCTCGATCCATGCGAGCCAGCGGTTCATGTTGCGCGACATGCCGAACTTGGCGGACGCATGCAGCGCGCGGTGCGCAAGCCATCCGTAGCTCACCAGAATGCAGAACTCCGGCAACATCGACGTCGCCGCCAAGATCAACATCTGCGGGACCACGGCGCGGGTCGGATCGATGAACTGCGGCAACAGCGCCAGGAAGAACAGCAGCGCTTTGGGGTTGGCCAGCTGCAGGGTCAATGCTCCCAGGAATACCCGCCGCCGATCACCTTTTTCCGCCGGCAACGAGACTCCCAAATCCACCGCGTGACTCGATCCGGCCGAGCGCAGCGCCTTGACTCCAAGGTAAATCAAATATGCCGCACCCACCCATTTGGCAATCGCAAAGAACCGCGCGCTGGCCGCAATGATCGCACCCAGGCTGGTTGCCGACAGCGAAAAGTAGATGGCGTTGGCGGCGATGATGCCCAGCGCCGCCGGTGCCGAGCGCCGTAGCGCACCACGCGCGCCTTGCGATACGACATAAAAAACCGCCGGCCCCGGCGACAGGGAGAGAGCGGTTTCCATCACCAGAAATAGCAGCCAAGTCTTGAACGTCATGCGGATGCGCCGATTGAAAAACAGCCGCTAGCTTACCAGCGCCGTCGTGCTAACGTTTGGCATGCACAAGATCAGCCCCGCCTTGTTCATGACCGTCTGCTGGATGTTGTCCGGTGCCTGCTTCGGCGCCTCTCCGTCCCCCGAGGCGCGTCTTGCCGCTCAAAATCGCCTCTTTGAGGAATTCTACCAATTCGAATTGAGGGTCCACCCCGAACGGGCCACGGCCTATGGGGATTACCGCTACAACGACCGGCTCGACGAGTACTCTCTCGCGGCGTTGAAGAGTCAGCACGGCAGCGACCGGAGTTTCCTCGCGCGCCTGGAGGGAATTTCGACCAACGGCTTTTCCGAGCAGGATGCTTTATCCCATGAGGTTCTGCGCAGCACACTGCGGCAGCGCCTCGCAAATTATGGCTTCAAGGAATATGAGATGCCGGTCAACCAGATGGAAGGTCCGCATCTGCGCCTGGCCGATCTGCCGCTCGCGGTTCCTCTCGAGACGTTGAAGCAATACGAGGACTACATTGCCCGCCTGCATCAGATCCCGCGCGTATTCGCCCAGACCGAAGAGGTTCTGCGCGCAGGCCTCAAGGACAAGCTCATGCCGGTTGGCTTTCTTCTGGAGAAGATTCCCGCGCAGTGCCGCGGAGTGGTTGCTGCAGATCCGTTTCTGCTGCCGACCAAGAAGTTTCCTGCGGACATTTCCGCGGCGGATCAGCAACGCCTGACTCAGGCGATCACCGAGACCGTGGTCAGCGAGGTGTTGCCGGCTTATGCAGCGTTTGCCGATTTCATTGCGTCGGACTATGCGCCCCACGGTCGCACCGCGCTCAGCGTCGCCTCACTGGCGGATGGCAAGCAGCGCTATCTGAATGACATACGCAGCCGAACCACCGTCAGCAACCTTACCCCCGCTCAGATCCACGAAATCGGCCTGAGGGAGATCGAGCGTATCCAAACCGACATGGTGAGCATCGCGCGCAGGCAGGGCTTCGCGGATCTCGCCTCATTCCGCGAGTCCTTGAAGGGCAACCCTCAATACAAACCCACTTCCGCCGGCGAAATCGTCGACGTGTTCCGCCGCTACATCGCGCAGATGCAGCCCAAGATGCCGGAGCTGTTTACTTTTCTCCCCGGCTCACCGGTCACTGTCGAGCCCATGCCGGATTTTCAGGCAGCCAATGCCACGCACTATCAAACGGGCACTCCCGACGGCAAGCGTCCGGGACGGGTCGTGGTTGCGGTGTCGAACTTCGCCGACCGCTCGCTCATCGACGACGAGGCAACGGCCTATCACGAGGGCATACCCGGACATCACATGCAGCAATCCGTGGCCCAACAACTGGTAGGTCTGCCCAAATTTCGCCAGCATAGTCATAACTCCGGATACATCGAGGGTTGGGCGCTATATGCCGAGCAGCTGGGCAAGGAAGTGGGTTTTTACCAGGACCCCGTCAGCGACTACGGCCGTCTCTCCAGCGAGTTGTTTCGCGCAGTGCGTCTGGTCGTCGACACCGGACTGCATTCCGAGGGATGGACCCGCGAGCAGGTGGTCGACTTTTTCCGGCAGTCCGGCGCCGTCGATGAACCCACCATTCAAGCGGAAACGGATCGCTACATCGCCTGGCCGGCGCAGGCGCTGTCGTACAAACTGGGCCAGATCAAGTTCCGGGAATTGCGTGCGCGCGCGCAAGCCGAGCTGGGGGCGAAATTCGACATCCGCGCCTTC
>DATLVV010000256.1:0-6751 GCA_035577165.1 Steroidobacteraceae bacterium
CAGAGCGAACAGCAAGCTGTTGAGATCCACCGGCACAATCTCAGTGGTGTCGATGGTGGCGAGCGTGTGCCCATCCGCAAACCAGCGCGCTCCAAAATCCCAGCCGCTCTCCGCCCCGGCGCGCAGGTCCCGGTACAACTGGGCAGCGGGACGCTTGCTCGAGTGGGCGAGTTCCACGTCTTCGCGGTAGGATTCATCGCGCGGCGTGTCCCTGTCGTCCCAAAAACGATTGAGCACGGATCCATCCGGCATGGCCACGACGCGCCGATGGGCAGCGCCTGCTTTGAGTCCGTGCTCACCCTTCATCCAAAACGCATATTCGCGGCGCAGTGTCCCAAGGTAAGCCGCAAATGCGCCGGCCGGGTCGTCAGGCTTGGTCAGCCCGACCATGGCAAAGAAAACGGGTGGTTGCGAGCGGCTGAGATAATAGGTGCGTGTGCCGTTGGGCACGTGACCGTAGGTGTCGATCAAGTAGGCGAAATCCCGGACCATGTCCGACACCAAGTCCTGCCGGCCGCTGCTCGCGAGCCCGAGCATCGTGAAGTACGAATCCCAGTAGTACAGCTCACGGAAGCGGCCGCCCGGAACCACGTAAGGTTGCGGCAGGCTCAACAAGGACGAATAAGGCGGGGCGGTGGTCGCGCTGCGCGTCAGCGCATCCCACAGACCATCGATGTGCGCGACGATGGGCACCCGGTCGGGCGGGGAGGGCGCGCCGGTTACCTCGGTTGGCATCGTGAAATGCGCCTCGACGAATTGTCTCAGAGCAGCCGGTGAATCAGGCTTCGCGGCATGGTACTGCGCCAGGATATTGGCCGGCGCCGCCCTGGGGACGGCATCGGCAAATGCCTTGCCGTCGGAATAAATTCGCGCCGTCTGCACGGCGCTGAACAGATCTTGGAAGACGACCTGCGGCGGCTGCGGCGGCGAGTTGGTGTCGCGCGGCAGGCTGGATGCGAACGGCAGAAGTGAGAGCCACAGCGCGTAAACCACACCGCGGCGACGGGCGCGGGATCTCGTGCGGTACGCTGTCATTGAAGCCTCACTTGGCGATGCCTGTTTGAGCTGGGATTGTACCGGTGCTAGTGTCGGACCCATGGAAGAACTTTTCCAGCCCCCATGCCTTTTGTAGCGTCGCAAGCTCAGAAGAGCGCGTACGACGTCATCGTTGTCGGCTCCGGGGCCGCGGGCGGACAATCCGCCTATACGCTGTGCATGGACGGCGCGAAGGTGCTCATGCTCGAGGCCGGGCGCAAGTACTCGCCCGAAACTGAAACGCCCATGTTCCAGACACCGGATTGGGCGCCGCTGAGAGCCGACAGTACCCCCGACAAGCCATTCGGCTTCTATGACGCGACGGTGGACGGCGGCTGGGAGGTGCCCGGCGAGCCGTATGTGCGCAGCAGCGAGGCGAGCGGGCTGCGCTTCGACTGGTGGCGGGCGCGGATGCTCGGCGGCCGCACCAATCACTGGGGACGCATTTCGCTGCGCAACGGTCCCTACGACTTCAAGCCGCGGAGTCGGGATGGTCTGGGGTTCGATTGGCCTCTGACGTATGCGGATGTCGCGCCGTACTATGACAAGGTCGAGCTGCTGATTGGAGTGTATGGCAGCAACGAAGGTTTGGAGAACACGCCGAATTCTCCGCCGGGGTGCTTGCTGCCGCCGCCCAAGCCCCTGGTCAGCGACCTATTGGTGGCGCAGCGGGCGAAGCGCCTGGGGATTCCGGTAATACCGGGGCACCGTGCGGTGCTTACTCAACCTCTGGACTACAAAAATTCGCCGCCACGATTGCATCCGGGCAATGCGACCGCTCAGAAGATCCTCGCCGACGACATGCGCAAACGCGCGGCCTGTCTGTGGGCGACGTCGTGCGGACGCGGCTGCGCCATCCGGGCAAACTACCAATCGCCCACCGTGCATTTGCCGCCCGCACTCATGAGCGGGAACCTGGATATCACCACCGACGCAATGGTCCATGAGGTGACGCTCGGGCGCGACGGGCGGGCGAATGGAGTGAACTTCGTCGACCGGATCAGCGGAAAACAGCGCCACGCCGCCGCAAGAGTGGTGGTACTGGCGGCGAGCGCCTGCGAATCGGTGCGGATTCTGCTCAACTCCAAGACCGCGCAGTTTCCGCAGGGACTGGCGAACAGCAGCGGCAAGGTCGGGCGCTACTTGATGGATACGGTCGGCAGCGGCCTCGACGGACAGATTCCGCTGCTCGAGAGTCTGCCGCCGCTCAACGAAGACGCCGCAGACGGCCACCAGATGTATGTTCCCTGGTGGCTCTATCAGGATCAGCTCGCGGGCAAGCTGGGATTCGCCCGCGGCTATCACATCGAATTCGGCGGCGGCAAGCGCATGCCGGGGTTCGGAACCGGAGCCGGCATGGAGTGGCTCACCGGAGGGAGCTATGGGATCAAGTACAAGCAGGACGTTCGCCGCTACTACGGATCCTTCGTCTACTTCGACGGGCGCGGGGAGATGATCCCGAACGATCTGTCGTTCTGCGAAATCGATCCGAACGTCAAGGACAAGTGGGGAATCCCGGTGCTGCGTTTCCACTGGGGGTGGTCGGCTCACGAACAACGGCAGGCCGCCCATATGCAGAAGACTTTCGCCGGCATCATCGAGGCCATGGGCGGACGCACTCATGACACGGTGCAGACCGACGGAGCCAAGGCCATCGCGGCGGGCGGTTCGATCATTCACGAGGTCGGCGGCGCCATCATGGGAGCCGATTCCAAATCATCGGTCACCAACAAATGGTGCCAGACTTGGGACGTCGACAACCTATTCATCACCGACGGAGCCGTATTCGCCTCGAACGCGGACAAGAACCCGACGCTCACGATAATGGCTTTGGCGTGGCGTGCGGCAGACCATATACTCGAACGCATGCGGCGCAAGGAGCTCTAGATGGATCGGCGCACGACAATCAAATGGGTGCTCGCCGCGAGCGCGTCCTGGCCGCTTGTCGAACGATCGGCGCGCGCCGGCCCGGTGCCGGCCGGCTCCGCGCCAGGCTACGGAACGGACCCAAAACTCGCGACCCACCACCAGCCCGGTGAGCTGTGGCCGCTGACCTTGAACGCGGCGCAACGGCGGCTGGCGGGCATTCTGTCGGACATCATCATTCCGGCCGACGAGCGCTCGCCCAGCGCTTCGGCGGTCGGCGTGGTCGATTTCATCGATGAGTGGGTGAGTGCGCCGTATCCCGCGCAGCAACGAGACCGGACTCTGGTGCTCGGCGGTTTCACCTGGATGGACACCGAAGCAGTGCGCCGCTCCGGCAAGGAATTCTCGCAGCTCGGTAGCGCCGAACAACGTGGTATTTGCGACGATATTTGCGACGCATCGCGCGCGACGGCAGAACGGCGCGATGCCGCGCGCTTTTTCGCGCGCTATCGGGATTTGACCGCCGGCGGTTTCTATACAACCCCGGCCGGCCGCAAAGACCTGAATTACGTGGGCAACGTCCCGCTCACGCGATTCGACGGACCGCCGGCTGCGCTGCTCGAGGCGCTGGGCCTGCCGTGAATTAACCATGTCAGTAGTGCTGGCTGAATCCATGCGCCGCATCAGCGGCCTGCTGCAATCCGGTCAATACAGCGCAGCGCACTCGCAATTAGAATCCCTGGTGACTGCAAATCCTGATTACGTGGAAGGCCTGCGGCTGCTGGCCGGCACCAAACAAGCCTTGGGCGACGTCGCCCATGCCGAGTCGCTGCTGCGGCGCGCGCTGGAAATCGACCCCAGATGGGCTCCCACCTTGACCACCCTCGCGGAGTTGTTGCTCACCGCGGGCCGCAGCGCCGAGGCCGTACCCTTGTTGCAGCGTGCAATCCAGTGCTCCCCTCCCTACCCTCGGGCCGCATTTCTATTGGTTCGCCACTGCCTGGACGCGGGTCAGCCGGCAGCGGCACTCGACATTGCGACACCCTGGTGCACTACTGGCAAGGTCGATGACGAATTGTCGGCGCTGCATGTGGCCGCATACGCCGCTCTGGGTCGCCAAAGCGAAGCGGTGGCGTTCTACCGTCGTGTCGTGGCGCTCGCTCCGGACAACCATGTCGCGGCCCATGCCCTGGCTGTCGCATTGAATGCGGCCAACCAGCCGGAGGAAAGTGAGCGCGTGGCGGGTCAGACGCTGCGCCGCACCCGACCGACCGCGGCGCTGCACCACACGCATGCCCGCAGCCTCATCACCTTGGAACGATTCGACCAAGCCGAGCTGGCCTTGCGCGAATGCATCAGATTGGAACCGCGCCTCGCCGAGGCGCACAACAGTCTGGCGCAACTCATTTGGATGCGCACCGGCAATATCGTCGAGTCGACGCGCGTTTTGGACCAGGCCCTCAAGAACTTCGAACATGACGATGCACTGTGGGCCGCAAAAGCCGCCCTGCTGCAGGGAGCGGGCGACGCGCGCGGCGGTTACGAGTGCCTCGCCAAACGCGCCGCGCGACCGCAGCCGCCTCCCATGTTGCTCATCCGCGCGGGACTGGCGGCGCTGGAGTTTGAACCCGTCACCGCCCTGACCCTCGCAGAACAGGCCATGCGGGCGCAGCCCAACAACCCGACCGCCCGCAAACTCCTATGCGCCGCATGCCTGGGTGTGGGGGACGGAGCCAGGGCGATGACCGAGTGCGCATCCCTGCTTAAGGCTGCTCCCGACGATCAATACCTCATTGCCATGCAAACCACGGCGCTGCGGCTATTGAACGATCCCCGCTACGAGGCGTTCTGCGACTACGACCAAATGGTGCTGTCGCAGATCCTGGAAACACCTGCGGGGTGGTCTGATCTCGCCAGCTTCCTGACAGAGGTCACTTCGCGCTTGAACGCCCTCCACAATCCGCACGGCCATCCACTCCTCTACCAATCGCTGCGCCACGGCACCGAGACCACTCAAGATCTTTCGCGGAGTGGGGATCCGGTCATTCAGGCGCTGTTCCAGGCCTTTGCCGCGCCGATCGCGCGCTACCGTGATCACATCGGCCAAGGGGATGATGCTCTTCGGCGCCGAAATCGGGGCGCTTCACGGTACAACGGCAGCTGGTCGGTACGTCTGCACCGCGACGGCTATCACACCAGCCACGTGCATCCGCGCGGATGGATATCCTCGGCTTGCTATATTCAGCTGCCCGATAGCATGACAGCGGGACACACGGGCGAAGGGATTCTCAGCTTTGGTGCGCCGGGGCTGATCACGACGCCTGCGCTGGACGCCGAGTGGTCGGTGCGTCCCGAAGTGGGCCAACTGGTGCTTTTCCCGTCGTATTTCTGGCACGGCACCCTGCCTTTTCATAGCGAACAGCCGCGCCTCACCGTCGCATTCGACGTGGTTCCGGACAATAGCAGGCGCAATTCCTGAACTAGTCGGCACTCAAGGATCGGAGTCTCCCCTCCGACGAGGCGAGGGGAGCGCTCCCACACAAGTACTCAGAACTTGTACTTGAGCTGAATGTTGACTTCGCGGCCAAGGATCGACCGTCCAAAACCAACATTGTTCTGCACGGCGTTTCCTTCCACTCGGGCATTGCCCTCGGTCAACCCAAATTCGTTGGTGAGGTTTGAGCCGAGAATACGGACATCCCAGTGATCGCCTATCGTGGCAATGATGCCTGCACCCAGGTCCCAATAGGTGCCCAAGGGATTCAAGCCCGTGCTGTCCTGATAGTGTTGACCGATGTACTCGTATGCTACGAATTCGCTCAACGTACCCCAGCTGAAGACCTGCAGGTCGCTCGGCGTAATACGATACTGATACTTGGGCAGTCGAGCGAGCTGTACGCCATTGATGGCGCCGCAGATCACTGTCCCATTGATATCGGTGTACACGTAGCAGCCCTCGTAGTCCTTGTAGTGGGCATCTTCGTAATTGGCATTGACCGTTATTCTGAAGTCCCTGACGGCTTGGATGTCGCTGCCCGCTCCCGGATTCACGGTGCCGACGAGCCGCACTCCTTTGGAGGTCGAGCCATAGGTGGTTTTCGGACCGATCGGCACCATTTCTATATTCACCGGTTGATACACCAACCCCTTGAACTCCTTGTCATAGACCGCCAGGTCGATATACGTATAGCGATTCTGAATCTTGAAACCGACTTCGTAATTCTGCACGGTATTGAGGGGCGGATTCGAAGGGCAGCCATTCGAGCCGTTGTAGACATTGCAACGGACACCGTCGAAGTTATCGAAGAACACGCCATCGTTGACGCGTACGTAGGCGCTCATATGGTCGCTGAACTCGTAATTGGCGCCCACCGAGAACGTCGGCATGGTGTTGTTTTCTTTGCCGTAGGAGTACGTACCGTCGGGCAATTCGACTGCGTTATTATACAAATCGAAATTTGACCCCAGCTGTTTCGGCGCTAGATTGGTCGTCTGTTGCTTCAGGTCGATATGTTCGAGACGAACCGAAGCATCCAGCAACCAATTGTTGATTTTCCATGAGTCCGAAAGATAGATGGCAAGGTTGGTGGCCTTGCCCTGCTCGAGGATGTAGTAGCCCCCGTTCGAACTTACGATGCCTTGAGGACTGGTCACGTTGTAGATGTCTCCGCCTGCGACGCCTTGCAATATGATCGGACTCGCATTGCGCACATTGTTCATCAGCACATTGGAGCCCAACGACCAGCTGTCGTTGTCCGTGTAATGGGCTACATACAAACCAGCGGTCAATGTATTACCCCCGCCGATCTCCTTCGCCAAACGGAATTCATCGGTGACGCTCGTGATCTTC
>DATLVV010000257.1:0-7562 GCA_035577165.1 Steroidobacteraceae bacterium
ATGCACCGCGGCACAAACCGTCTGAAAAAGCTTGAGCCGAGCTACGATGTCCAGGCGGTTCGAGTCGCAGAACGCGTCGATGGGTATGCCGTCGACATATTCCATGACGATGTACGCAGTCCCGTCCGGCAAGGAGCCGCCGTCCATGAGATGCGCGATGTTGGGGTGATCGAGTTGCGCGAGGATTTGGCGCTCGATCTTGATCCGAGAATGGACTCCACGGGTGAGCGAGCCGCCGAAAACCACCTTGATGGCGACCTGCTGATCGAATTCCGCGTCCGCCCGCTCGGCGAGGTACACCTCGCCCATGCCGCCGACACCCAAGGTGCGCAGTACGCGATACGGCCCAATTCGGTCGCCTTCCATGCTTCAAAGCATGCGCCCCGGCGTGGGTGGACCGCAAACACCCGCGACCCTTGCGGCGAGGTGCTGCTTGCGTGTATGAAAGTACGGCAGGAATGCAAAACAGGAGTTGTTTACATGACAAATGGAAATGATCCCAACAAGCCTCAGCCGAAGCCGGGTTCCGGAAGCGGCACGGGCACAGGAACCGGGACGGGAACTGGGACGGGAACGGGAACCGGGACCGGGACGGGCACCGACAGCGGACATACCGGTACGGTGACCCCGGATGGCAATGACCAACCGCCGCAGACCAAACTTCGATGACGGTGGTCGCCGGCACCGGCGGTCTCATCGGCGGTTTGGTCGGTGCATTGATTGGCTGTTTGCATCACTGATTGGATCAGGTGACGGCGTACCAAGTGCTGCGTGAGCCGCGGCACGAGACACTGCGGGTGCGCGGACTCGACATGCATCTGACGCGTTGGGGGCCGCCGCCTTCGGGATCAGTGTCGCCGATCGTTCTGCTGCACGGCTGGCTCGATTGCGGCGAGACCTTTCAATTCATGGTCGATGCCTTGCCGCAGCATTGGCCCTTGGCGGCACTCGATTGGCGCGGCTTTGGACGCAGCGAGTGGCCGCAGCAAGGATATTGGTTTCCCGATTATCTGGGCGACCTCGATGCCGTGTTGGATCAGATCTCGCCTGCGTCGCCGGCGCGCCTCGTAGGGCACAGCATGGGCGGCAACATCGCCTGCTCCTATGCGGGGATTCGGCCGGAGCGAGTCCGCTGCGTCGTCAATCTGGAGGGTTTCGGACTCCCACGGACTTCACCGGAGCAAGCGCCTGCGCGAATGCGGAAATGGCTGGACCAACTAAAGATCCAGCCCGAACGCAAGAGCTACGCGTCATTCGAGGAGCTGGCCGGAATCATTCGCTTTCGCTACCCGCGATTCACGGCGGAGCAGGCTGCTTTCGTGGCCAGGGCGTGGGGAAAACTCGATGCGGGCGGCCGCGTGCGGCTCGCGGGCGACCCGCGCCATCATTGGGTGAACCCGATTTTGTACAAGCGCGAAGATACCGAAGCGTACTGGCGCGAGCTGCGGGCGCCGCTGCTGATGTTGGTGGGCGAGCAATCGGAGCTGCTGCCGAAGCTGGCCGCCGACGGCACCGAGGAGGCGTTTCGCGCCGTGTTTCCTCACATTGAAGTGGCCCGCGTGGCGGGCGCGGGCCACATGCTGCACATTGAAAAGCCGGACCTGGTGGCGCCGCTGGTTGAGTCCTTCCTGGACCGGCACTAGATGCGGCAAGGAGGTCATCGCGGACGAGAACTTTTTCGCCGCGGCGACGGCGGCGTTGCGCTGACGGACGTGGATTTTCGCGCCCACTCCACACAAGTGTCCGCGTCTTCCAGAGTGTCCGCCGGCACCTCATAGTACGTCATGCTCAAATCGGGCTTATCGGCGAAGGGCCGGAACCGATCCATGTTGCGCGCCTCGTAGTCGCGGCGGTTCGAGGCGTCCACTTTGAAATACAGCGTATCGCGGGCAATGAGGCCGAAGATCCGCTCCCCATGAAACAAGCCGACGCCGCCGAACATGCGCCGCGGCACAACGTGTCCGAGTCCCGCGAGCTGCTCCAGCACATATTGCAGGTATTCGTCGGTGACAGCCATGGTGAAAGTATCTTACGATCGCGCGCATGAATTGGAAGCCGCATCTGCCGGAAATATTTCTCGGTATTTCTCTTGCGTTGATTGCCGTCGAGGCCGCGCTCGCCGGCGCCGCGATGATCAAGGCTCGCTATCGTCTGAAGGACACCCTGGCGTCGCTCGGCATGCAGGCCGGCAACATCGCGATGAATCTCATGATGGCCGGAATCGTTTTTGCCGGACTCTCGGCGGTGTACCAGGTGCGTCTATTCAGCATATCCCCGAGCTCGCCTTGGGCGTGGGTGGCGATATTCTTTCTCGACGACTTCATCTATTACTGGTTTCATCGCATCAGTCATGAGTGCCGATTTTGGTGGGCGGCCCATGTAAATCACCATTCCTCGCAGGAATACAATCTGTCGACCGCGGTGCGTCAATCGTGGACCAGCGTGATCGTCGGCACCTGGATGCCGTGGATTCCCCTGGCGTTCCTGGGTTTTCCGCCCACCATGATCCTGGCGCAGCAGGGATTCAACCTCTTCTATCAGTTTTGGATCCACACCGAGGTGGTTCAGCGCATGCCGGCGTGGTTCGAATATTTGTTCAACACACCCTCGCACCATCGCGTTCATCACGCCTCCAACCCCCGCTACCTGGACCGCAACTACGCCGGGGTGTTGATGGTATGGGATCGTCTGTTCGGCACTTTCGTCGCGGAACGCGACGAGGAGCCGCCGCGCTACGGAATCGTCAAGAACATCGCGACTTTCAATCCGATTCGAATCGCCTTCCACGAATGGGCGGCCATCGTTCGCGACGTGGCGGGCGCGCATTCGATCCGCGAGGCGGCAGGCGCGGTCTTCGGCCCCCCCGGGTGGCGCGCCGACGGCCAAGGACCGACCTCGAAAAATATACGCGCCCGCGGATGAGCAAAGCTGCCGCGCAATTGATCATTCCACCGATTCGCTGGCGCCGCCCGCCGCCACCCACACGCCGAACACCGTCAGCGCGCCGCCGGCGATGATCCGGCCGGTCAGTGATTCGCCCAGAAAGCCGACTCCCGCGAGCACGCACACGATGGGAATCAAGTAGAGCACGATCCCCATCCGCTCGGCAGGAACGCGGGCGCCGGCGTAGTTCCACAGCAGAAAGCCGAGCAGGCTGCTGGCCAATCCCATGCCGGCCAACAGCCCCGTGGTGGTGCGATCCGGCATGACGACCGCGGGCATCAACGGCAGCGATATCGCCAACAACGCCACGGTGCCCACCACCACGATGGCGCCGGTAACGCCGAAAGCGCCGTAGCGCCGGTTTAAACCGGCAGCCAGCACCGTGTAGCAGGACCAGGACGCGGCGCCCCCCAATACTTGTATGGTGCTGAGCCACCCTGATCCCTGGGGAGGCATCGGCCCCTGCGACGTGAGTGCGACGCCGGCGAGCGCGAGAGCACTGCCGGCCCAGACTCGCCGATGAATTGGCTGCCGATTCAAGATCAGGGTCAGCACGACGATAAAGGCCGGTTCGGTCGCAATCAGCAATCCCAGCTGACCGGCGGGTACCGATTGAGCTGCCCAAGCCACGGGAAGGTTGTAGCCCGGCACTGCGAGCACGGCGCAGCCGAGCAGCAGCACCCGATCGGCGGCCGGCCAACGCCACGGCCGCGCATGCAGGAACAAGGGGAACGCGGCCGCGCCGGATGCTGCAAAGCGGATCACATTGAAAAGGAAGGGATCGACCCTAAGTACGAAGAACCGGGTTCCAACCGGCACCAAGGCCCAGATGATGACCGCTGCGAACGCGGCCCCCAGCCCCTGCTGCGGGCGATTAAAGCTCACGCACTGCCATTGTCCCTGCTTGCTTAAGTTGGATCAGCCTAGTTAGGCTTGCTGGCACCCGTCAATGAGGTAACCATGGATAAGCCGCCGCTACCCCCGTTTACTTTGGAAACCGCGGCCCAAAAGGCCCGAATGGCGGAAGACGCGTGGAATTCGCGCGATCCAGCCCGCGTCGCGCTGGCGTATACCACCGACAGCCGCTGGCGCAACCGCGCGGAATTCTTGCAGGGTCGCGATGCCATCCAGGCGTTCCTGACGCGCAAATGGTCGCGCGAACTCGACTACCGGCTGATCAAGGAAGTCTGGGCCTTTCGCGAAAACCGCATCGCCGTGCGATTTGCCTATGAGTGGCACGACGACAGCGGCCATTGGTACCGCAGCTACGGCAACGAAAATTGGGAGTTCGACGAGCACGGCCTGATGCGGGTGCGCATCGCCAGCATCAACGACCTGCCGCTGGCGGAGTCCGAGCGCAAGTACCATTGGCCGCTCGGCCGCCGTCCCGATGGTCACCCGACGTTGAGCGAACTCGGGCTGTGAGCGGATGCTCACTTTAGGCCATGCCGGCGTTCGGGCGCCTGCAGTAAAATGAACCATGGAAAAACACGATAACAGCAAGCACGAGCAGCGGCCGGATCAAGCCGGCGAGCACGCTCATAAGGATCACGATCATGATCATGGTCATGGTCACGCGCACGGCATCAGCACCCAATCCATCAATACCCGGATGGCGATCGCGGTGGCGTTGAATTTGACGTTCGTGGTCATCGAGGGCGGCTTTGGATTTCTGTCGAACTCGGTGGCATTGATCGCGGATGCGGGCCATAACTTGAGCGACGTGCTGGGACTGGTGTGCGCCTGGACCGCGATGTTCCTGGGGCGCCGCCCACCCGGTGCGCGCTTTACCTACGGACTTGGACGCTCTTCCGTGCTGGCCGCGCTCGCGAATGCGGTGTTGCTGTTGTTGGCGTGCGGGGCCATCGCCTGGGAAGCCGCAGGAAGGCTCGCGTCGCCTCCGACCGTGGCGGGCGCGACCGTGATGGGAGTCGCGGCCAGCGGCATCCTGATCAACGGCGCGGCCGCGTGGCTGCTGCACGCCGGAAGCCACGGTGACCTGAACCGGCGCAGCGCCTTCATCCACATGCTGGGCGATGCCGCGGTATCCGCAGGGGTGCTGTTGTCCGGCGCCATTATCTTGTTCACCGGCTGGAGCCGGTTGGACCCCGTCGTCAGCTTGTTGATCGTCGCCGCGATTCTGGTGAGCACCTGGGGGCTATTGCGGGATTCATTGCACTTATCGCTCGACGGCGTCCCCTCGAGCGTCAATTCCTCGGCGGTGATGTCGTTCCTCGCCGATCAGCGCGGAGTGACAGATGTTCATGACCTGCACATTTGGGCCCTCAGCACCACCAACGTCGCCCTGACGGCGCATCTGGTGGTGCCGGATCGCGGCGAGGAAGACGCACTGCTGCATTCGCTCACTCCGAGCCTCAAGCGCCGCTTCCATATTCACCATGCGACGCTGCAAATCGAGCGCGACCGCTGCGAACACGGCTGTGAAGCGGACGCCTGAGCAGCGCTGAGCCGGGTTGGCGCGCTCTCATTGATCGAGCGCGCGCACTCCGTCCGCCGTCGCCGGGTCTTTGAAATGGTTGCCGAAATGCGTGCGGACATAGTTGATGACCGCCGCAATCTGCGCGTCGCTCAGAACCACCGGCGCGAAAAAAAACCCCACCGCGTGCTTGGCGGAGAACGCCGGCATGTTGCGCCGACCATTGATAATGGTGAGCGCCATGTACTGCCACGAGACCAACGCGGGATTGCCGGCGAGGGCGGGATAATGCCCCGCTCCCTCGGCGCCCTGTCCCTGCGGCATGTGGCAGCCTTGGCAGATATGGCTGTAAATCTTCTGGCCGTCGGCGGTCGTGAGATCTTCCGCATCGATCGTACCGGCACGGTCCGCCCGCGCCGCAGAAGCGCCGGCGCAGATCAACAGCAGCGCGGCGGCGGCGGCGCCCCTATTCCAGCTGATCGTCATGTCGCGCCTCTTGACCCGGTGGCCGGCGCCGCAGCGAGTGCCCGGCGGTGAAGTCGGTCGATTGCATCCAGTGCCGAGGTTACGGCGCCCTCCTGCCAAGCCGGAAGGTACGAGGCGTGTTCGCCGGCGAGCACGATGCGCCCATCGAACTCGCACAGGTTGTCATAGTGCTGCGCGCGTATTGATTCGGTCCAGAGGCCGAAGCATCCAAGAGTAAACGGCGCGCGATGCCACGCGACCGCCACGCCATTGTCGAATTCCTGGGTGTATTGCGAGTGGATGCGGGCGCCGTACTCC
The DNA here is from genome assembly GCA_035577165.1 of Steroidobacteraceae bacterium. GTDB lineage: Bacteria > Pseudomonadota > Gammaproteobacteria > Steroidobacterales > Steroidobacteraceae > Bog-1198. The sequence continues at coordinate 6,164 of DATLVV010000257.1, forward strand.
ACGGCCTTACTCACACGTTCGTCGGGGGGCATCGCCGTGAACTGCGCAGCATCGAGCCCAAAAAGATAGCCGCCGAGCAGCACTCCCTTGCCGCCGCCGAACAGCCCGCTGCTGGGGTAACCGATGGTCGAGATCGGCAAATCGGTGTAGGTAATGCCGCCGTAGATCTGTTCGTCCTGTTCCCAAAAGCGGCGCTTGAATTGCAGGCCCACCTTGACCGAAGCGGCGTACGGTACCGCCGAGATCGCCTCGCTCATCGCCCGGCCGACGTTCATGGGTATCTGGCTCAAAATCGACAACGGAATGGTACAGACGCACCAGTCGGCCTGGACGGTTTGACGGCCATGCGTGGCCGTGTCCTCGAAGGTGGCGCTCACTCCACGCGCGTCCTGTTGAATCTCGACCACCTTGGCGCTGTAGCGGATCAAGGGCCCGAGTTCGCGGGCAAAGGCCTCGCCGATCTTGCCCATGCCGCCGACCGGCTGAAAGAGCGCGGTCTGCATGTCGTACAACTCGCCCATCGGCAGCGCACTCCACAATCCCGATTGCAATAGATCGCTTAAGGCAACCGGCTCCGACAGCGTCGGCCGCCCGCCGAGTCCGCCGCCCGGGTCTCGCGCATAGCCACGCCGGTCATTGCTGGCGTCTCCCCGCACGTACTTCAGATTTTTGTCAAGTGCACCCCAAAAACGCAGCGAGGCGAGCAACTTTTCCTGGTCCTCGACGCTGACATCCGCGTCCAACTGATGGCCTTGAACCGATTTGGCCAGCAATTCCGCGATATGCCCGTGATAGTCGGCCTTGACGGTGCGCAGGCGCTGCGGCTTGCCGCCGAAGGCGCGGCTGCTGTGCACGTAGGCGTTGTAGTTGACCTGCAGGAAGGGCTCGAGCGGTACGCCGAGCCGCTGGCAGTAACTCAACATGCCGCGATGGTGATAGGGCAGGCGCCAAGGACCGGGATTGATGTAGAGGCCGGGATCAAAGCGGCATTCCTGTGTAAAGCCACCCAGCTCGGTGTAGCGGTCGCCGCCGCGCAGCGTCCAATTGCGGCCGCCGGCGCGCGCGTTGTACTCCAGCACCTGCACCCGGTAACCGGCTTGGCGCAACTCATAAGCGGCCACCAATCCGGCAAGTCCTGCACCGAGCACCAAAACCGAAGCGCCCTTGGGCGCGGCGCCCAACTGCACCGGACCCTTGAAGTTCGATTCGGCAGCGAAGCCGAGACTCTGCATCGCCTGATACATCGCGGCGCTTCCCGCGCCCAGTCCAATCATGCCAAGCAGCCGCCGCCGCGACATCGAACGTCTCATCGCTGCCTCTCCCATGTACGCTTCCCGCCGCACCGTGCGCGCACCGGTCACGGTACAACACCGCTCGGCACGGAGGAGCATAATGGCGG
>DATLVV010000258.1:0-6587 GCA_035577165.1 Steroidobacteraceae bacterium
CACTCGACGCACCGGTGAAAGTTTGCGCATCGGCGACGATGTCGAGGTGACCGTGATGGCGGTGAACGGCTCGCAGGTCCGCATCGGCATCAAAGCGCCGCGCAACGTGGCCGTCGATCGTCAGGAAATCGCCGAGCGCAAGCAACGCGAGCGCGACACGACGCCGTGACCTCGGGCGCCGCCGCAAATGCCGGCGTGCCGCAATCCTTAACTCATCGCCGCTGAATTCGCAAGGATTCGACACGAAGTTTTCGTGCCCCTTGTAATTGGTGCCTGTTTTGGGCACACAATGGCCCCACGCGCGCGGACAAAAAAAACCAACGAAGGAATGTTTCGCCGGTCCGCACCGGCGTCCCTACTCATGACCACGCCCACATACGCGCCCGAGTTGCTCGTGCAGACCTGGTTCAACACGGATCGGCCGCTGCTGCTTTCCGGATTGCGCGGACACGTGGTCGTGCTTGCGGCGTTCCAAGTGCTGTGCCCCAACTCGATCGGCGGCGGGATTCCCCAGGCGCAGCGAATCTTCGAAACCTTCGAGCCGAAGGACGTGGTGGTCATCGGCTTGCACGCCACCTTCGAGCATCATGATGCGTTCAGCACGGCCATGCTCAAGGCCTTCATCCATGAGTACCGGCTGAAGTTTCCGATTGCGCTCGATCAGCCAAATCCTTCGAGTCCGATTCCGCACACCATGGAACGGTACAAGATGTGCGGCACACCCAGTCTCGTCTTGGTCGACCGGCAGGGACTGGTGCGCAAGCATGCGTTTGGATCGGTCGATGATTTGCGTATCGGCGCGGAGATCGGCGCGCTGGTGCAAGAGTCGCAGAGCGCCGAATTGACCCGCAGCTCAGCGGCCTGACCTAAGGCCCTCAAGGATCAACCGGCCAACGTAAAGCGGATCCGGATGCGGGCCCGCTGCGGCACGGGCTTGGCGTCGCGCAGCACCGGCTTGTAACGCCATTGCGACAGGGCGCCGATCGCCGCACTCTCGAATACCCCGGGAGTGTCGGTGGCGTGAACCGCGACGTCCTTTACCGCGCCGCTTTCGGCGACGGTGAAATCCAACTCGACCCAGCCCTGGACCTTGTTCGACTGGGCTTTCTGCGGGTACTTCGGCGTTACCGAATTGACCAGAGTCAACTCGCCGGCGGCAACGATGTTGTCCATGAATTGTTGCCGCGCCACGGCTGCCTCCAAATCGCGCGTCGCCGAGACGGATTCGGGCGACGTGAAGCCGATGGCGCCTGCTTCATCCAGCCAGCTTCGCGCCGCGTCGTACTGTGCCAGCGTCAGCGCCCGCCGCGCCTTGACCACCAGCCGCGTTCCAAGATCCGACGTCGCGGCGGCGAGGCCGGGGTTGTTCGGATCCAGGCTTCGCAGCGTCATCAGGTAGTACTTGGCGCTGTCGTTATCCGGCTCGATGAGCCGGTCTTGCTGCGATCGTTCCGTGGCGTTCTTCAACAGCTGCGACCAGGCATCAGCGTCGGCTTGCCGGCGGGCTGCGGCAAGCAGGCCTTGCGCCGCCTCGACATTGGGTGCTGCCGCGATGCCTTTGGCAGCGTCGAGCAAGGCGGTCGCGCGCGCAAAATCCCGGCGATCGATGGCGCCGCGCGCTTCGGTGAGCAAGCGTATCGCGAGCGTCTGTTTGGCTTCCTGAACGGCGCCGTTGCCGGGATCGAGCCGCAACGCTTCCTTCACGTAATAGAGCGCGCTGTCCTGCGCCGGCTCGATGAGACGCGCGGCGTTGCTGCGCTGCGCGGCAAGATCCAGCAGAGGCGACACCGCGTCGGTTTCGGCCTTCGGCAAATTGCGCGCGTGAACCGCGGCTTGCGCGGCTTTCACCTGCTCGCGCGACTTGCCGAGTTGCGCAGTCAGGAATGCAATGCGGCCGCTTTCCACGCCCGACTTGCGCGCCGTTTCGATCGCGGCCGCCGCCTCGTCCAGACGCTCCTCGAGCAGCGCGTTTTCGGCGGTGGCGAGCAATCGCTCGCGGACCTCGGCGATACCGGCGCGCGCAATCGAGTCGCCGGGATTGCGGGCCTGTGCTTGAAGATACAATTCCAGCGCATTGTCGCCGGGGGGTTCGGTCAATCGATTGGCCGCGAGCGCGGCCGCGGCGTTGTGCAGCAGCGGCGATTCGGCCGTCGATACCCGAGGCTTGGCGGCATTATGCGGTGCCCCAATCGGGACTTCTGCGTTCTGATACATCACGACCGTGACCGCGGCGATCAGCGCCAAGGCGCCGGCGACGCCGCAGATCAGCAGTCCTCGATTCGACGTGGTTTTGCGATGAACGGGGACGCTCGTGGGCGTGCGCCTGCGCTGCTCGTCGAATTTTTTGACTGCGGCATCGGCAAACAGCTTGGCGCGCCCCGGCGACATGGGCTTGTGAATGAATCGATAGACGATTCCGGCACTGATCAGCGCCGCGATCGAAATCTCCGCGTCGCGATTGCCCGCGACCACGACCACGAGATCGGGAAACTGCCGCTTGATCTGGGCGATGAACACTCCCGGGGCCTCGCTCAGGGCGTGCACGTCGAGAACCAAGATGCCCACTTCACCGGCCACCAACAGGTCGCTGACCTTGTCGCCGGAGGGAACGTGCCACAGCCGCCGGGCACCGCCCACGGCTTCACGAAAAGTCTGCAGAAATGCTTCGTCGCAGGTCAGAACCACGAGCTCGACGATGTCGCTCGCGAGGCTGAACCGTAAGGCATCCAGGGAGCCTCCTTCTTCGTCGGAAGCTAGCACCGGTTGTTTCCTTTCATTGAGTTTTTACCGCACTGCAGCAACCGATTTAACGCAGATGCCCTTAGGCTAGTGTCATTCCTCGGGCGACGCTATACGATACGGGGTCTTAGGCGGCAGACAATGTCTGTTGCATTGCGTCAAGTAAAATCTGTGACTGGACACTCACTGAAGGGGCGACGGCGCTCTTGGCGGGGGAGCATTGAGCGGTTCAATCGAGATCACGTCGAAGCTACCGGTACACCAGCGCACCGCGCTGGAACAGTTGCTGTTCTTTAACGTCAATCAACACCGTGTCCGGGTCGGGATCCAGCAATCCATAGATACCTACGGAGTGCCGGAAATCTACGAGCAGGACGGTGGTTTGCGTATCCGCGTGGGAGACATCGCCGGCGTGCAAACCCTGTTCGCCGTCTCGGATCTCGGCAGACCTTTGGGTGTGGCCGTTTTCGTTCGTTCCGCCCATGAGCGTTTTGCGGTGCTGCACCTCGGGGTCGAGCCGCGCTTGAGCCTCACCACGGACTTCAACACCCGGGTGCTCCTCAAGCTCATGCACGAAATCCGCAGCACCGCGCGCCGCACGCAGGGAGTCGATTGCATCGAACTGGTCTATAAGGATCGCCACGCCGTACGCCTGCACGGCTGAAATCCTTCAGTGGCGAGTCATCCAAACCGGCGAAAACTGGGAGCGCAGCGTCATGCTGACGGCAAGCTGCGCTGTGCGTGGTGTCCGGCGGATCCTTTGTACGTGGCCTATCACGATGCGGAATGGGGGCGGCCGCTGCACGATGACAAGAAGCTGTTCGAGATGCTGTGTCTCGAAGGCGCGCAAGCAGGCTTGAGCTGGCTCACCATTCTGCGCAAGCGTAACAATTACGCGCGAGCATTCGACGATTTTGACGCCGAGAAAATGGCCCGCTATGACGCCGCCAGGCGCAGGCGCCTGCTGCAGGATGCAGGGATCGTCAGAAATCGCCTCAAAGTGGAGGCGTTCATCGCCAATGCGAAGGCTTATCTTGCGATTCGCGCCTCCCTGAGCTCCTTCGACGATTACATCTGGGGGTTCACGGGTGGCCGCACGCTGCGCCGCCGCCCGCTCTACCTGGGGGGCATCGCACAATCGACCCGGGAGAGCGATGCAATGAGCAAAGATCTCAAGGAGCGCGGCTTCCGTTTCGTCGGAACGACCATTTGCCACGCCTACATGCAGGCCGTGGGAATCGTCGATGAACATCAACGTTACTGCTGGGTGTCAAGGCAAAGGAAATCGGCATGATGGATCGGAAAGCCACGATACTGATCGCCTTGGGCCTGGTGCTGATCGCCCTGTTTACGCCGGGCTTTGCGGACACCCCGAAACCTGCGCTGAAGCCTCTCGATGTCTTCGATTTGCAATGGGTCAGCGATCCACAGGTGTCGCCGGACGGCCGCAGCATCGCCTACGTGCGCATGAGTTTCGACATCAAGACGGACCGGCCGCGCGGCGTCATCTGGTTGGTCGGAGCCGACGGCCAACATGCGCGGCCTTTGTCGAGCGCCCCGTCGAGCACGTCGCCGCGTTGGTCGCCCGATGGAGGGCGCCTGGCGTATCTAGGAAAGGGAGCGGACGGTTCGACGCAGCTCTTCGTGTACTGGGCCGAGAGCGGCGCGACCGCGGCGATCAGCAATTTTACCGAATCGCCGAGCGGTCTTGCGTGGTCGCAGGACGGCCGCTGGATCGCGTTCATCATGCCGGTGGCCGCTGAACGCAAGCCTTTGAAAGTGGAATTGCCCGAAGCGCCGAAGAACGCCAAATGGGCCGATCCACCCAAACTCATCGACCGTATGGTGTTCCGGGTCGACGGCGAGGGTTATCTGCCCAACGTCTTCAGTCAGCTTTTCATTGTCAGTGCCGACGGCGGCGCGGTCCGCCAACTCACCCACGGGGATTTCGACAGCCAGGGTGCACCGGCATTCGATGCGGGCGGCAAGAGCGTGTTGATCACGGCGAATCGGCGCGCCGACGCCGATTACGAACCGCTCGACACCGAAATCTACCGTGTCGATTTGTCCGACGATTCGATTCGAGCGCTCACCGATCGGCGCGGGCCGGACCATCACCCCGCCGTTTCTCCCGACGGCAAGCACATCGCCTACCTGGGCTTCGACGACAAACGATTGGGCTATCAAGCGACCCAACTCTATGTCATGGACAGCGACGGCTCGCACTCGCATTCGCTCACGCCGGCGCTCGACCGCGACGCCGCCAATCCGCAGTGGACCGGCGACAGCCGGCAGTTGCTGTTTCAATACGACGACCACGGCGCGATCAAGATCGCCGCCATCGATCTTGCCGGCAAGATGCGCGTTCTGGCGGGCGACGCCGGCGGCAGCGACGTCTCCCGCCCCTATTCGGGCGGATCGTTCTCGGTTGCCCCGAAGGCGGGTGCGAATCCGCGGTTCGCGTACACCAAGGCCGCGCCGCTGGCGCCCGCGGCGCTGGCCACCGGCACCTCGCCGCGCGATATCGCGACGCTGACCGCGCTCAGCGATCCCTTGTTCCAGGAACGAACCCTCGGCGCCGTCGAGGAAGTCTCCTTCGATTCGTCGGTGGATCATCGGCGCATCCAAGGCTGGATCGTCAAGCCGCCGGGATTCGATGCCGCCAAGAAATACCCCTTGCTGCTCGAGATTCACGGCGGACCATTCGCCAGCTACGGACCGAGCTTTGCCGCCGAAATTCAGCTGTATGCCGCGGCCGGCTATGTCGTGCTGTACCTCAATCCGCGCGGCAGCACCGGCTACGGCGAAGAATTCGCCGATCTGATCCATCACGATTACCCGGACAACGATTTCGGCGATCTCATGTCCGGCGTGGACGCGGTGATCGGCCGCGGCTACGTGGACGTGCAGCGTCTGTTCGTCACCGGCGGCAGCGGGGGCGGGGTGCTTACGGCATGGATAGTCGGCCACACCGATCGGTTTCGCGCCGCGGTGGTGGTCAAACCCGTGATCAATTGGGCGAGCTTCGTGCTCACCGCCGACCTCACCAACTACTTTTACCGATATTGGTTCGAAGGCTTTCCCTGGGATGACGTGCAGTCCTACTGGAAACGTTCGCCGCTTGCCTATGTGGGGAACGTGCACACGCCCACCCTCCTGATGACCGGCGAGGCCGACTACCGCACGCCCTCGAGCGAGGCCGAACAATTCTATGAGGCGCTCAAACTGCGCAAGGTCGACACGGCCTTGGTGCGGGTGCCGAATGCCTCGCATGACATTTCAGCGCGGCCGAGCTTGCTCATGGGCAAGGTGGCTTACGTGCTCGCCTGGTTCAAGGCGCACGATCAAAAATCGCCCTAGGCCCCTACCTTCAGGTCTTCTCGATGCTCTGCGCCGTCTGGCCGAAGAGAATTTTTCTCGACTCCTCGGTGACGGTGGGGCTGCTGCTGATCGCTGCGCCGCGCTCGTAGGCGCGCAGTGTTGCCGGCCGGCTCTTGATGGCCTCGAACCAGCGCTTCAGGTGCGGAAATTCATCGAGATTCTGCCCTTGCGCTTCATGCGACACGATCCACGGATAGGCCGCCATATCGGCAATGGAATAGCCGCCGGCGATGAACTCGCGGTCCGCGAGCCGCTTGTTCAAAACCCCGTAGAGGCGATTGGTTTCCTTGACGTAGCGATCGACGGCATAAGGAATTTTTTCGGGCGCATACCTTGCGAAGTGATGGTTTTGCCCGGCCATGGGGCCGAGTCCGCCCACCTGCCAGAACAGCCATTGCGTCACTTCGACCCGGCCGCGCAAATCCTTGGCCAGGAATTGTTCGCTCTTTTCGGCCAGATACAGGAGG
>DATLVV010000259.1:0-8223 GCA_035577165.1 Steroidobacteraceae bacterium
AAATGGCGAGCCGTATGCCCGCCGGATCAGGCCTGCAACTATGGCGGCCTCACTGGCATTAGCGAGAGCGAATGCGGCGGAGCTCCAAACGTTGCGATCGCCCAGCAGATTCGCCAAGAAGGTCGCGACCATCACTCCGACGATGACGGGCCATCGAGCCGCAGAACCCGCGACTATCAAGGCGCCGGAGGCGACCCCGGCAGCCGGCCAGAATACGGCAACGCCGTCGGACTTCTCGAGGAGGGCGAGGCTAAGCCGGGCCGCCAGGAAATAGGCAGTCGCCACTGCCGTCGTGACGACGACAGCGATCACCCACGGCGGCAGCCTCGCCGTAAGCTTGCGTACGGCGGCGGATGTTCGTTCCGGCAGCAGAATCATCGTTGACTACCCACTACGCCCAATAATCCCACAATGATCAGGTTGGCGCGATGCAGGTTTCCTGACGGGCGGTGGCCGCGGTCAGTTTGGTCGGCGGTTGTCGCCTTGGCGTGGGTGATTCAGCGCGCCGCCGATCGCTGCTTCATCACGTCGAATGCCGCGATTCGGTACGCTTCGGTCATTGTCGGGAAATTGAATATCTGTTCGATGAAGAAATCGGCGCTCGCCCCGGCGGCCAGCGCCGCCTGGCCCAGATGCACGAGTTCCGTGGCACTCTCGCCTATGATCTCTACACCAAGCACACGCGCGCTGCCGCGCTCGCAGAGCAGCGACAGGAATCCGACCGGTTCGCCGGCGATGTGAGCCCGCGCGACTTCACTGAAGTCGGCCCGGCCGACGATGACGTCGATTTTCCTGGCCGCGGCCTCGCTCTGCGACAGTCCCACCGTGGCGATTTCCGGAATGGTGTACACGCCGCTCGGCACCAAGCTCGTCGCCGCCGGCGGCGGCAGGCCGAGCGCGGCAAGGGCCGCCCGCCGACCCTGATCGGCGGCAGCGCAGGCGAGCGCCGGCGGCCCGATGGCATCGCCGGCGGCGAAAATTCCCGCAATATTGGTCTCGAATCGCTCATCCACCTGCACATGGCCGCGGCTGCTGATGGCGAGCTGCAGCCGGTCGAGGCCGATGCCGTCCAGATTCGCCACACGGCCGAACGCGGCGAACACGATGTCGGCGGTCAATGCCCGGCCGTCCCTCAACTGCACTTCCACCTGCGAGAAACCATCGAAACGCGCAGCGGCGGCTTCCGCGCCGCCCCAATAGCTGCCGCCCATCGCCCGGAAGGCATTGAGAAATCCGCTACGCAGGGCCGGATCGAGAAACCCGAGTGGCTCCGCCGCCTTGTCGAGCAGGGTCACCGCGCAACCCAGCGCGGCAAAGATGGACGCGTACTCGCAGGCGATGACCCCGCTCCCCAGCACCACCATCGAGCGCGGCTTGTAGGGCAGGCTCAAGATCGAATCGCTGTCGAGAATATGTTCGTGATCCACTTCGATGGCGGCTACATGCCGCGGCCGCGATCCCGTGGCGAGCAGCACCCGCGGCGCACGCACCACGATTCGTGATCCGTCCAGGCGCTGCACCTCGATGCGATTCGCGTCCAGGAACACGCCGCGGCCGCGGATCAACTCGACATGATTGCGCGCGAGCTGTGCCTGCAGATAGCGATCCTGCGCAGCGATGACGGCGTCGACTCCGTGCAGCAAGGCGGACAAGGGCGCGTCACCGCGCAGCTCGACGGCCAAGGACGAGGCGCTGCCCTGCATGCGTCGATAGCGCAGTGCCTGCTCCCGCAGCGCCTTGCTCGGGATCGTGCCGGACAGCAGACAGGAACCGCCGACCTGCGACTCGCGCTCGATGATGGCGGCGCGAAAGCCGGCTTTGGCTGCCTGGATCGCCGCCTTCTGGCCGGCCGGGCCCGACCCGACGCAGAGAAAGTCGAAGGTATCGGGCTGCATCGGGCGTGCTCCTAGATGCCCGCCAGGGTGCGCACGTGATCGCGCTTCGCGAGCATGCGCCGGCGATCGTCGGGAAATACCCCGAGCTGCTCGAACACCGGACTCTGCACCACGAGTTCCTCATTGAGGAGATCTGGATGCAGGGTGTGGGCGGCCAGCAGGTGAGCGGCATGGACGGTGCCGGCGAGATCGCTTTGACTCGATTCCCGGTAGTTGCGCCAGTCGCTCGCCGCGTCCTGCACGTCTTTGGGCAGGAGCCAGTTGTTCATCAATAGTCGGCCGAAAGCCGGTTCGAACTCGACCACGAGATCGCCGAAGGCGCGCGCATCCAACCCGGTGCGCTGTTCTTTCTCGAAGCCCGACAAAATCTTGAGCGCCAGCGCTGCGCCTGTGCGGTGCATCAACGCGGCCAGAAAGGCGCTTTCGACCTGCTTACGGCGTTCGCGCGCGATCTCCTTGGCCCACAATCCGGCCAACCATGCCTCGCGCCATAATTCTTCGGATTCCGGCTCGTGTCCGGGCGCGACGAATACCTCGCCGCGCAACATCACCGCCATCGCGATATTGCGCACTTCCGCGACGCCGAGCCATGAGACCGCTTGCTGCAGCGACACCACCGGCATTCGCGGCCGCAATGCCGGAGAATTCGCTACCCGCATGATCTCCCCGGCGAGCGCCGGATCGGATTGAATCAATCGGGCCAGCTGAGCCGCATCGGTCACCTGCTGCGCGGTGAGTTCGGCGAGTTGCGCGCAGACACGCGGCAACGGAGCGATGGATTGTGGACGGATGGCGGATTCTCTCAAGAAGTCGCGCGCAGCTTGGGAGTCCAGGGTGGACGAGACAACAGCGGAATCCGCAATCACTGCATCACCCCATGTTTTGCGTGTCAGCCTCAATAGATCGGCACACGCGGGGGATGCTTGAGCGGCAGGTTATGTCAAACGGAATAAGTCAAACAAACGCCTTGTCCAAGGCCTGCCCCAAATCTTGGATGAGGTCGGCCGCATCCTCCAAACCAATCGACAGGCGCACGGTACCGCGGGTGATCAGCGATACGGCGCGCTGCTCGGGGGTGTATTCGTTGCCGGCCAACAATTGCGGCGGCATCACCAAAGACTCGGCGGAGCCCACGCTTGCCGAAATCGCGAAATATTGCAGCGCCTCCGCGAACCGTGCGCCCTGCTCGAAACCGCCGTCCAGCTCGATCGTCACCACCGCGCCGAAATCGCTCATTTGGCGCCGGGCCAGTCGATGCTGCGGATGACTCTCGAGACCGGGGTAATGAACGCGCTTCACCCGAGGGTGTTCCTCCAGGAACAGGCTCGCGCTCAGCGCATTGGCGCATTGCCGCTCGTAGCGCAAGAAATAGGTGCGCATGCCGCGCTGAATCAGAAACGCCGCATGCGGATCGAGCGTCGGGCCCATGGAGACGACGTCCTTGCGCATCCCGCCGATCAGCTCGCCGCGCGCAATGATCGCACCGCCCATGACATCGCCATGACCCGACGCGTACTTGGTCAAGCTGTGCAGAAAAATGTCGATGTCGTAGGCGCCGTGGTTGTGAAAACCGGCGAAGGTGTTATCGAGCACGGTGAGCGCCCCTGCACGGCGGGCGCACGCCGTCAGATGTTCGATGTCGGCGATCTTGGTGACCGGGTTCGTGGGGCTCTCGAATATCACCAGACGAGTCGGAATATCGCTCAACACGCGCTCGATGCCCTCGAGGTCCTCGATCGACAGCAAAGTATGCGCAACCCCGAACTTCGCCAGCAGATGTTGCACGATGTAGCGCGTGGGACCGTACGACTCGACGAAGGCAAGAACATGATCGTCTTGTTTACACAGGGACAACAGGCTCGCGGCGATGCTCGCGACGCCGGATCCCGTCAGCAGGCAGTCATCCCGGCCCTGCAGCTGCGCGAGCAGAAGTTGCAGTTGCTTCAAGGTCGGGTTCGAGGACCGCGAGTAGAAGAAGCCCTCTCGTTCGCCGCGCAGGTAGCGCAACGTCTCCCCGGCATCATCGAAGGAAAACTTCACCGATTGGTAGATGGGCGCCACCAGGGCCCGATTGTCCGCAGGCACGTCCACGGCCGGCGGATGGATCACGCGCGTATCGTTCTTCATGCATGGCAAGATAATCGAGAGAGGCTCAGGGCGCCAGATATCGATCCAATTCGGCGCTGATGCCTGCCGCCGCATCGAACAAGGGTTCGCTGTCCGCCGCGGTCAGTCCCAGATCCCGATAGGCCGCATTCGCCACCACCAGATCGCGTGCCAGCGCCGTGGACTCGAGCAGCGTGAAGTCGGCGAGCGCGTGCGCAAGATTCACCACGTTGCTTTCGAAGCGGGCGGCGCCCGCAGAAGCATACGCCTCCCATTGCGAGGTGACCGTCAAGACCGGCGGCGGCAGCACCCAGGCCGTGACGACCCGCGCGCCGATATGGCGATGAAAGGTCTCGATCAGCCGATCGTGCTCTGCGCCGGTGAGTTTCCTGCCGGCACGCTGCGCGAGCTCATGCACCGCGCTCAAGGTGACCACCTTGCCGATGTTGTGCACCAGCCCGCACAGGTAGCACAGGCCGGGTTCGCGGGCCAGCATGTGCGCCAACTGACGCGACCACAGTGCGCTCGCCAGCGAGTGCCTCCACAAGCGTCGCGCCTTGTGCTGCTGACCCTTGACGTCCAGCATCTTGCCCTGCAGTGCCAGGGTGAACGCGATGGTCGCCACTTCGTCGAAGCCCAGCCAGGCAATCGCATGCTGCAAGGTTCCGATCGGCGATGCGGGGCGCTGCGCCGCGGAACGCGCGATTCGCAGCACGTACATGGTGAGTGCCGGATCCGCGTTGATGACATCCGCGAGTTCCCGGGCGTTGGTCGATTCCTGAGGTCCCATGCGCACCACCCGAACCGCCACTTCCGGCAACAGCGGCACGCTCAGCTCATCGTTGGCCAGGCATTGTTCCAACAGGCCATGGACGAACTCGCAATTGTCCAAGGCGTCCGACGAGCTGATCGGGGTCGAAGGGTCCGGCATGGCCCGTGTAACGGCCGACGCGCCCATGACTTGAGCGGCATCATCGAGCTTGCGGGAAATCCCCTACTCCAGCCATTTGCGCAGCACGGCGAGCCCCGCCGGAACATGCGAGCGTCCGAACCCGATCCGCAGGCAGTCGCCCGGCACCGGCCCGAGCTCCGAGTGATAGATGCTCGAGGGCAGGAACAGCACCCCCGATTCCTCGACCAGACGGCGTGTGAACTCTTCGACCCCCTCCGCGCCCTTGTAGCGGATGAATGCGATGCATCCACCATCCGGTTCGCGCCAATCGAAGAGATGCCTGTAGTCGGCGAAAAATGCATTCAGCGCCGCGAGATTGTCGCCGATGACTTTGCGGTTCTTCTCCAAGATCTGCTCACGTGCCTTGAGCGCGATCCGTGCCAGCACTTCCGAAGGCGCCGAGTTGCAGATGGACAGGAAATGCTTGAAGCGTTCGAATCTCACCAGCGTCGGCCGGTCCTTGCACGCCAGCCAGCCGATTCGCAGGCCGGCCAGCCCATAAGCCTTGGACATGACGTTGAGCGAGACGCCGCGCTCGTAAACGTCCACCACTTGCGGCAGGCGTAGCGCCGGATCGCGCTCGATCAGCCGGTACACCTCGTCGCTGAACAGCCAGATCCCGCGGCTGCGGCAGATCTCGACCAGCGCATCGAACACCGGACGGGAGAGGATTTTCCCCGTGGGATTGTTCGGGAAGTTGATGGAGATCAGCCGGGTGTTCGGCCGCAGCGCGGCGCGCAATAGATCCAGGTCAAGATCCCAACTGCGGTCGATGTTCAGAGGCACGCCGGTGACTTCGCAGATGCTGAGCGGCACTGTCTCCGCCGCCTGATAGTTCGGCGTGATGACGATGGCATGATCGTCAGGTCGCAGCAGCACCTGCATCGCGACATACACGCCCTCTTCGGCGCCCGCGAAACACAGCAGGTGCTCCGGGGTGACGGTTTCGTAGGTGCGGGCAATCTCGGCGCGCAGCGCCGGCGCGCCGAAAGTTTCGGTGTAGCCGAGGCTGAGTCCATCGTAGGCCGCACGATCCTCGGGGCTTGCCAGGGCGAGCAGCTCCGCGAGCGTCATGTTTTCTCCGTCCGAGCCGGCGAGGTTGTATCGGGCGGCGAATTCCCATTTCGAGAAGAACACCTCGAGCGCGAAATCCCTCATGCGCCGTCGCGGCCGATGAGACGTACTTCGCGCTGCGGATAGGGAATGCCGATGCCGCGCCGCCGCAGCTCCTCGATCAGGGCGAAATTCAGCTCGCCTGCGACCGGACCATAGTCGGTCACCGCCACCCAGGGCTTGACCGCAATCTGCACCGCCGAATCGGCGAGAGCTTCCACCTGTATGACCGGCGCCGGCTCCGCCAACACGCGCGGATTCGCCCGTACCAGATCGCTGATGGCGCTGAGGGCGACCGCAAGATCCGATTCATAGGCCACGCCCACCTTGATATCGGACTGGCGGATCCTGCCGTAGTTGTGAAGTATTTCTCCCACCACCTTTCGATTGGGAACGACGATGCGGGAGCGGTCGGCATGGGTCAGCGCGGTATTGAAGAGGGTGATGGCTTCCACCTGCCCCTCCACCCCGGCGATGGCGATGTATTCGCCGACGCGGTAGGGCTTGGTGAATATGATGGTCAAGCCCGCCACCATGTTGCCCAGAACTCCTTGAGTCGCGAGCGCGATGCCGGCGCCGGCGACGCCGAGACCGGCGAGCAGCGGCAGCAGTTCGACGCCGAGGTTCTGCAGCGCCATGATGGCGAACAATCCGACCACCAGCACGCGAACCACGCGCGTCAGCAGCTGCCGAACCGGCGGCTCAAGGTCGAAGCGGCGCAAGCCGCCGTGAATCACCCGGCCGGCCCAGCCGGCGACGAAGAATCCCACCGTGAGAATCAGAATCGCAACCAACAGCTTGGGCCCAAAGCGGATGGCGAGGTCGAGCAGCGTGTCCTTGGCGTGCGTCAGCGGATCGAGTTGACTGGTCATCGGGAGCCCTCCTTCTTGGACCCGGCCTTGTCGAGCTAGGACTCGGCCTTGTCGAGCTTGGCCATGCGGGACATCCACAGGCTCACGCCGGCGATCATGAGCGTCACCACCGTGATGGTGATGGTGGCGAGCACGTTGATTTCGGGACTGACGCCGAGGCGAACTTTCGAGAACACCACCATGGGCAGAGTACTGCTGCCGGGTCCCGAGGTGAAGCTCGAGATCACCAGGTCGTCCCACGACAGCGTGAAAGCCAGCAGCCATCCCGACAGGATGGCGGGAAAAATGATCGGCAGGGTGATGACAAAAAACACCTTGAGCGGGCGCGCACCCAAATCCATCGCCGCCTCCTCGAGCGCCGTGTCGAAGGTGGCCATGCGCGAATTGACGATGACCGTGACGTAGGCCATCGAAAAGGTCATGTGCCCGATGGTCATGGTGGTGATGCCGCGGCCGGCAGGCCAGCCGATGAGCTGTTCCAGTGCAACGAACAGCAGCAGCAGCGACAGGCCAGTGATCACTTCGGGCATCACCAAGGGTGCCGTGGTCATGGCGTTGAGGGTGAATCGGCCCCTGAACTGGCTGAATCTCGCCAGACCGAATCCGGCCAGCGTGCCGAGAATCACCGAGCCGGATGCGTTGATCACGGCGACCTTGAGGGAGATCCACGCGGCGTCGAGAATTTCCTCGTTGTTGATCAACGAGTAGTACCACTTGAGCGTCGGCGAGTTGGCCGCGTCCCACACCGTCACCAGCTTCGAGGCATTGAAGGAAAACACCACCATGGAGAAGATGGGGATGTAGAGAAATGCGAAGCCCAATCCAAGGCAGGTCAGGATGAAATACGAGCTTCGGTAGTTCACCGCGCCCCCGCCGACTCGCGCGCCTGCACGCTCTGGTACCACATCATGAAGGGCACCAACAGAATGAGCAGCAGGATCGCCACCGCGCTCGCCACCGGCCAGGCGCGGTTCGAGAAGAATTCATCCCAGAGAACGCGTCCGATCATCAATGCGTTCGGTCCGCCGAGCAGCGCGGGAATCACGAATTCGCCCACCGCCGGGATGAACACCAGCATCGAGCCCGCCAGGATCCCGTTGCGCGACAGCGGCAGCGTGATCTTGTAGAACGCCTGCCAGGGGCGGCATCCCAGGTCCTGCGCGGCCTCGAGCAATTGCCAGTCCATCTTCTCGAGGTTCGCGTACAGCGGCAGTATGAAGAACGGCAGGTAGGAGTAGACGATGCCGACGTACATGGCGAACGGCGTGTACAGCATGGGCAGCGG
>DATLVV010000260.1:0-4318 GCA_035577165.1 Steroidobacteraceae bacterium
GCAATGGTCGACCGTGCGCAACCTTCTGATGGCCTGGGTGCTGACGCTGCCGGTATCGAACCCGCCAGCGCGATCGATACCGGCAGCGTCAGCACCCAGGCCATCAGAAGGTTGCGCACGGTCGACCATTGCAAGCCGGAACGATTCGCCACCATCGTTCCCGCCACGCCCGACGACAACACGTGGGTCGTGCTGACCGGCAAGCCGTACATTTCGGCGGCGCCGATGGTGGCCATGGCGACGATCTCGGCCGATGCGCCCTGCGCATAGGTCAGATGCGTCTTGCCGATCCGTTCGCCGACGGTGACCACGATGCGCTTCCATCCGATCATGGTGCCCAACCCGAGTGCGATCGCGACGGCCACTTTGACCCAGGTCGGTATGAACTTGGTCGAATGATCGAGCTGCTTCTTGTACGCATCGAGCGTTTTCTTGTCGGCGTCGGAGATGCTGACTGCTTTGGACTTGGCCAGGAACCGCAGTCCTTCGCTCACCAGATACATGTCGTTGCGGATATTGACCATGGACCCGGGGGGCACTCTGTCCATCGAATGGTACTGGTTCACTTGCGCCGAAATGGAAGCGGTCAGCGAGGAAAGCGCCGGCAGGCTTTGCGGGGTCACGATGCGCGCGCGCACGAGATCCATGGCCGCCTGGCGCGGATCCGCCGGCGCCGCGCCTTCGCTGTAGCGCGACAATGCCGTATGCGCCATCGTCGAGACGGCGACAAATTGGACCACGTCCCGTTCGTGCATGGTGCGATTGAGGGCATAGGCGGTCGGCACCGTGCCGATGAGGATCAGCATGATGAGCCCCATGCCTTTCTGCCCGTCGTTCCCGCCATGAAAAAAGCTCACGCCGCTGCAGGTCAGGATCAGCAGCCCGCGAATCCAAAAGGGCGGCGGCTTGGTGCCCTCGGGTTCCTTGTAAAGCGCCGGGATTCTGATGGTCGCTTTGAGTATGGTCAGCAGCAAGAAGGCCGCGCTGAAGCCGATCAAGGGCGAAATCAGCAAGGTGTAGCCGATTTTGGTCGCTTGGCTCCAGTCGACGCCGCTGGTGCCGGTGGGGCTCACCGCCATCAGTTGATTCATGAGACCCACACCGATGATGGAGCCGATCAGGGTGTGCGAACTCGACGACGGCAGGCCGAAATACCAGGTGCCCAGATTCCAGAGGATGGCGGCAATCAACAACGCGAAGACCATGGCAAAACCGGCGCCGCTGCCCACCTGCAAAATCAACTCCACCGGCAGCAGCGAAACGATGCCGAAGGCCACCGCTCCGCTCGAGACCAATACGCCGGCGAAGTTGAAGGCGCCGGACCACACGACGGCAAGATTCGGCGACATGGAATTGGTGTAGATTACGGTGGCGACGGCATTCGCCGTGTCGTGGAATCCGTTGACGAATTCGAAACCCAGGGCGATCAACAGCGCAATGCCAAGCAATATGTACGGATACGCCCGCGTATCGCGCACCACCGACAAATCATCGGCCAGGTGAATCCCGGTATAGATGATTCCGGCGACGATCACCACGGCTGCCAGTACATTGAACCAGGGGTTCGGCTTCTGTCTGATCAATGTCGAGGCGGCCGGAGCCTTGGGGATTCCCAGGGGCCCTTGATTGATCGCATCGATATTCGACATGCTGTGATCCCTGGGTGAATTGTAGGACGTAGCCCTCGATTTATAGATCTGTAATATGACGACGAGATGACAAACAGGGCCCGTTGATGCCGTTCACCATTTCCCATGCAGCCGTGGTGCTGCCGTTTGCCCGCTTGCTCGTGCGGTGGCGATTGCTATCGGCATTTGTCATCGGTGCCATGGTTCCTGATTTCGGGCTGTTCTTCCCCTGGCGAATGCATCGCTTCGAGACGCACAGCGCTCTTGCATTGCTGACCTTTTGCCTGCCCGTGGGCCTGGCCACCTACTGGGCTTTCCAATACTTGATCAAGGCGCCGATGCTGGAGGTGCTGCCGGAGGGCGCCTATGCACGCTGGCGCCCCTTTGCCTCGCCGGCGGACTTCGCCAGCATCCGCCAATGGGTACTGGCTGGCTGCGGCGTATTGACGGGAGCGGTCACGCACCTGGTATTGGATGCCTTCACCCACGAAAACGCGCGCGGTGTTCGCATGATCCCCTGGCTCGAGGAGCCGATCGTCGAGATCGGCAATCATCACATGGCGGGAATCCGCCTCATGCAGGACGGCAGTTCGCTATTCGGGCTGGTTGTCGTGCTCGGATTGGTTTTGTACGGTTTGCGGGCCGGTTCGGAGTCCCCCGTGCCCCACCGCCCCCTGGGGCCGCCGGAGCGCCGCGCCTGGGTGGCAGCCTATATCGTTGCCGTAATTGGCTTGAGCGTTGCCTGGCTGTTCTGGGCGCGCATCGGCGAACCGGTGGGGCGTTCATATGTGGCGTCGGCAACCCGTATCGCCGTCGCCGCGCTTCGCGGCTTGGCCACTGCACTGCTGTTTACCAGTCTCGCCCTTGACGGGCGTCTGCGCGCGCTGGGTCGTCGCAGCGCGCACAGAGCACCGTAGCCTTTAACGGTCGTCGGGACCGGATCTCGGGGTGTCGCTCGGCGCGGACGACCACACGACATACTTATTGTCCGTGCCGCTACTCGCCGCCGGCGCTTCAGCAGGCCGGGGGGGCGGGGCAGCAGGCTCGCGCGACGGCTCGAAGGACGCGGGGCGAGCGCCTTCGCCTCCAGACGCCGATTGACCCTGGCTGGGTCCTTGCCCCTGACTCGGGCCCTGGTTCGCGGCTTGCTCGCCGATGTTGGTGCCGTTGCTGCCGTTGCCGGGATTGCCGGGATTGCCGGCGTTCTCTGCACCGTCGCGCCGGCCGCGACCGCGGCGTCGCCGACTTCGCCCGCCGCGTTCACTGCGGTCGCCGCGCTCGTTGTTAGGACGTTCGCCGCCCGCGGCCTCGCCGGCACGCGGCTCACCGGCACGCGGCTCATTGCCACGGATCGGCGGCTCGCTGCGCGGCGGTTGATCGGCGCGCTGCCCTTGCTCCGGACGGGATCCTAGGTCCGCACGCGGTGCCTCGGCTCGTTGTCCACCGCCGCTGCGTTCCTGCTGTGCGGAGCCCTCGGGGCGACGCGGCGCGGAATCGCTGCGGTTCTCCCCGCGCGGTCGCCCGTCGCGACGCGGATCGCGCGGTCCGTCGCGCCTGACATCGCGATTGCGGTCACGGTCCCCACGGTCGCGGTCGCCGCTGCCGCGATTGCGGTCACGGTCCCCACGGTCTCGATCGCCGCTGCCGCCGGTTCGATAACGATCGTGGCGCGCATCGCGATGCGCCGGCCGATTGCGAGGCGCATGAGTTGATGATGAGGCGGGGGTTTCCTTGGCCGCCGCTCCGCCGCCGCTGCCGAACAACCAGCGCCAGAAGCGCACCAAGGCTCCCGCTTGCGGAGCCGACGCCGGCTCGGCTGCGGGGGTGACTACCGGCATCGGAATGATGGGCGCTGCCGAGGCCGGCAATATGCTCGGCACCAGGGGCACGTCGCCCTGCGGTTTCTTGTCGCGATTGCCGATATTCGAGTCGTCGATGGAAGGCTGATCGGCTATCTGATAGCTGACGGTGGTGTTTTCCGGCAGCTCCTTTTCGTCGTCGCGGATGCGCCGCAACGTGTATGCCGGCGTTTGCAAGTGTGGGTTTGGCACGATCACCAGTGACACCTTGTCCCGCGATTCGATTTGATTCAGCCAATCGCGCTTCTCGTTGATGAGGTAGGTGGCAACATCCACCGGCACCTGAGCGATGACCCGTCCGGTTCGCTCCTTGCGCGCTTCCTCGCCGATGAGCCGTAGTAGAGCGAGTGACATCGACTCGACCCCGCGTATCGTGCCCATCCCGCTGCAGCGTGGGCAATTGATGTGCGTCGTTTCGCTCAACGCGGGCCTCAGGCGCTGGCGCGACAGTTCGAGCAATCCGAAGCGCGACAATCGGCCCAGCTGAATCCGGGCACGGTCCATCTTGACTGCATCGCGCAGCATATCTTCGACCGCACGCTGATTGACCTGCGATTCCATGTCGATGAAATCGATGACAATGAGACCGCCGATGTCGCGCAGGCGCAGTTGCCGTGCGATCTCCTCGGCGGCTTCCAAATTGGTGTTGCGCGCGGTCGCCTCAATATCGCCGCCCCGGGTGCTGCGGGCCGAATTGATGTCAATCGACACCAGCGCCTCGGTGTGATCGATCACCAGGCTGCCGCCTGAGGGCAGAGTGACCTTGTGCGAATAGGCAGACTCGATCTGGCTCTCGATCTGGTAGCGCGTGAACAGCGGTACCGGGTCTTG
>DATLVV010000261.1:0-2484 GCA_035577165.1 Steroidobacteraceae bacterium
GCCACGGCAATCCCTGCGGAGGTCTTCATGATCGCACTACATTGGCAACCTTCGATGGGCCGGTCAAGCCAAGCGACTGACGTCCCCAAGGGCGGAAAATGGCGCTTCATGACAAGTCCATGACGCAAACTGATCAGCCGCACCGATCGGCAGTGACCATACTTGGAAGTCTCAATCCGGGGGAGCGACGATGGACGAACCGAACACGCCAACCGCTCACGCGCGGCGTCCCAGCGGTCGCGATGCGAAACGGGCCGCCCGCGCCGCGCGAGCCGGAGCGTCGATTCCGTACATCACCCGGAAAATTCCCTACTACGAGGTCTTGAGCGAGGAAGGCCTCGCGCTGATGGAGCACAACGCCGACACCATCCTCGAGGAGATCGGCATCGATTTTCGGGACGACGCCGAAGCACTCCAAATCTGGAAGGCCGCCGGCGCCGATGTGCAGGGGGAGCGCGTGCATTTCGCCCGGGGCATGTGCCGTTCGCTCATCCAACAGAGCGCCCCGCGCGAGTTTACGCAACATGCGCGCAACCCGGCACGCAGCGTGGTGATCGGCGGCAAGAACACCGTGTTTGCTCCGGCCTATGGATCGCCGTTTGTGCGAAGCCTCGACGAGGGGCGCCGCTACGCCCGCATCGAGGACTTTCGCAATTTCGTCAAGCTCGCCTACATGGCGAATTCACTGCACCATTCGGGCGGCACCATCTGCGAGCCGGTCGACCTACCGGTCAACAAACGGCACCTCGACATGGTGTACAGCCACTTGAAATTCAGCGACAAGGCGTTCATGGGATCGGTGACCGCGCCTGAGCGCGCCGCGGATTCGGTCGCCCTCGCGAACATCGTGTTCGGCGCGGAGCTCACCGATCCGCTCACCGGCCGTCCGAAAACGACCATCATCAACCTGATCAACGTCAACTCGCCGATGACCTACGACGCCACCATGCTCGGCGCCGCCAAAGTCTATGCACGCGCCAATCAGGCCCTGATCATCACGCCGTTCATTCTCGCCGGCGCCATGTCGCCGGTCACGGTGGCGGGCACCGTCGCCCAAACATTTGCCGAGGCGCTCGCCGGCCTCGCCTTCGTGCAACTGGTCAATCCCGGCGCGCCCGTGGTGCTCGGCAGTTTTGCCTCGTCGATCTCCATGCAATCGGGCGCGCCCACGTTCGGCACTCCCGAACCGGCTCTGGTGCTCTACTCCATGGCCGCGCTGGCGCGGCGGCTGGGAATTCCCTTCCGCTCCGGGGGCAGCTTGTGTGCGTCGAAAATTCCGGATGCCCAGGCGGCCTATGAGTCCGCCAACACCCTGTTGCCGACCTGTCTTGCCGGGGTCAATTTCGTGCTGCACACGGCGGGCTGGCTGGAAGGCGGCCTGGCCATGGGCTATGAGAAATTTGTCATGGACGTCGACCAAGCCGGCATGATGCACACCTTGCTCGCGGGAGTGGATTTGTCGCCCAATGGTCAGGCGCTCGATGCCATGCACGAAGTCGGTCCGGGCAAGCACTTCTTGGGCTGCGCGCATACCCAGGCGAATTTCGAGAACGCCTTCTATCGATCACCGTTGGCCGACAACAACAGCTACGAGCAGTGGGAAGCCGAGGGCTCGCCCGACATGACCAAGCGCGCCAATACGCTGTGGAAGAAGCAGCTCGCCGAGTACGTTGCGCCGCCGATGGACCCGGCCATCGACGAGGCCCTGCTCGAATACATCGGCAAACGCAAGGCCGCCTTCCCCGACTCGAACGTCTGAGACCGGCCGGCGGACGCAGCGCGCCGCTATTGGCCTTTTGCGCCCGGCGGCGGCGCGATCGTCGCTCCGTCCCAATGCTCGTCGGCCTTCCCGTCTTTGAAGCGCCACATATCGAACCAGGAGGTCGAGTATTTCGTGGCCGGATTTTTGGGATTCGGCAACTCACGCGGCGTCACGACGATCACCAGGTCGCCTTCGGCAACGACTGCAACGATCTTGGTGGCCATCTTCTGGGGGATGGCGGACGGCTTGCGGATCGACATGAAGAATTTAACCACCGGGTCACGTCCCGAAGCGACGTTGGGATTGTGCTGGTGGTACTCCGCGGTCAGCCATTTGTCCGCCAACTCCCAGTGATTCGCCTCCAAAAGGTCCTTCATGATGTGGTAGGCCGCCTGCTTGTTGACGTTCAAGTGCGGGTCGGTACTCGTGAACAGAGAGTCCGGATCGGCGGCGCCCACCACCGCCTCTTGAGCGATCGCGGCACGCCACAGCATCAGCATCCCAAGGAATGCAAAAACCGACAGATAAGTCTTCATGCCTTCATACCTCCCCATCGTTCCAAACAGGGCCCGCACGCTGCGCAATCAAGGCGTACTCGCCGGGCCGGCGGTACGCCGCGAAATCGAAATTGACCCCTCGACAGGCGGTAATCAGCTCAAGGTCGGCACGATGCATCACCACTTCATCTTCGACAGACACCGCCAGCGCCGCAATCTCCCCGG
>DATLVV010000262.1:0-9107 GCA_035577165.1 Steroidobacteraceae bacterium
TCTCGGCGTGTGCGAGTCATGCGGTGCGGTCGAATCGCCCGCCGCCAACTCGCCCGCCGCCCGCGACATCTCGAGCACGCGGCGATCGAGCGCCGGCGGCGGAGCCGGCGCGGATTCTCTCCGGTACTGACACGACAGCGCGCTGTCGCCGCGCAAATATTCGTCCAAGTCGTCAGGTGGATGCATTGAGAGTCCGTACCGGCCGCGCGTCCGGAAAAGCGGCCGGAAGCAGCGATTTCTTCAATTTACGAACTGCGTAGCGCAGCCGGCTCTTGGCGGTCTCGACGCCGACGTCGGTCACGCGTGCGATTTCCTCGATGGTCAAACCTGTTTCTTCGTGCAGCAGAAATGCTTCGCGTTGCTCCTGCGGCAGGGCGCTCACCGCCGCGAGCAGGGCGGACTGCTGCTCGGCGAATTCCGCGATCACATCCGGCCGCTGGCTTTCGGGCACCTCGGGCTCCGCCGCCGGCGCATCGGAATCGTCCGCGGCGGCGGGGTGCAGCCTTGATGCGCGCCGGAAAAAATCCATCGTGCAGTTGTGCGCTATGCGGAACAGGTAGGTCGCAAATTTTGCGCGCGCTTCGTAGCGGCCGCGGGTCGCGACCAGGCGCGACCACACCTCTTGAAACAAATCCGCAGCGACGCCGGCATTGCGCACCTGGCGCAGCAGATAACGATAGAGCGGTCCCTTGTGCCGGGAGTAGAGCGCGGAAAACGCCGTGGCGTCCCCGTCCCGGTAGCGCAGCATCAATTTTGCGTCCTCGTCGAGCGGCTCCATGGGGCGAGCATACCTCTTGCCCGGCCAAGTCGACGAGGGTTGCTAATAATGGATATTGCACCGCAGCAGCAGTCACCGGGGGCGCCGAAAAATAAATTTGCAAAGGTAGTTGCATGTGTCAGTGTTATATGTAACTATATCACCAAGTCACCGAAACACCTCGATGACAGCCACCAAGGAGACTCACATGACCACTCAGATCTCAACCAAACTCGCCGCCCTCGCCGTCGCCCTGATGATGAACAGCCTGCTCATCGGTGGGGTTGCCTATGTATTCAATGCCCAGTCGCACCAGCATACGGCCATCACCTCGTTGGTCCAGGCCACCTCCACCACCTCGAGCGGCTCGGTCTGAGCCCCCGACGGTGGTGAGTGCGTTGCCTTAGACTACAGTGCTATATAGCCACAACAGTAAATCGAGAGAGGAATGGACCCTAATTGGAACGACAACCAACCCATTTATCGCCAGCTGCGCGATCGAATGGTCGCCCTCATCCTAGAGGGCGCGCTCAAGGAGGGTGATCCCTTGCCCTCCGTGCGCGCGGTTGCCGCCGACTACCGGCTCAATCCCCTGACGGTGCTGAAGGGCTACCAGCAACTGGTCGATGAACAACTGGTGGAGAAACGCCGCGGCCGGGGCATGTACGTGAGTGAAGGTGCCCGGCGGCTGCTGCTGGCCGGCGAGCGCGAACGATTCCTGCACGAGGAATGGCCGCAGATTCTGGCGGTCATTCACCGACTCGGCTTTTCCTCGCAGGAATTGTTTGCGCAAACACCGGCGCTCACCCATCCGGCTCCGCCGCCCCGCGGCAGCGACCCTAAAGAAGAATGAGACCCATCATGCCTGCGCTGATAGAAGCTCGTGATTTGACAAAAAGGTACGGAGCCCACGTTGCGCTCGACCGCGCCAATTTCACGGTCGAATCCGGACGCATCGTCGGGCTCATCGGACCGAACGGCGCCGGCAAGACCACCGCGCTCCGCGCCATCCTCGGATTGACCTCCTACGAGGGGCAGCTGCAAGTGCTCGGCCGCGAGCCGCTCCGCGACCGGACCACCCTGATGCATGACGCCTGCTTCATTGCCGACGTTGCGGTCCTGCCCTCCTGGCTGCGCGTCGATCACGCAATCGATTTCGTCGCCGGCGTGCACCCGCGGTTTCGCCGCGACCGGGCGATGGCGCTGCTCGCCAAGACCCAGATCGGCGGCAAGCGCCGCATGCGCGAATTGTCCAAGGGCATGAAGACCCAGGTGCACCTGGCATTGACCATGGCCATCGACGCCAAACTATTGGTGCTCGACGAGCCGACCCTGGGCCTCGACATCCTTGCGCGCAGCGCCTTTTACGATGCGCTGGTGAACGACTACATGGATGAGACGCGGACCATCTTGATCACCACGCACCAGGTCGAGGAGGTGGAAAACCTGCTGACCGATGTGCTCTTCATCGACAAGGGCCGGATCGTGGTCGATTCATCGCTGGACGACATCGCGAGCCGCTATGCGGCGGTGGCGGTGGCCGCCCAACATCTGGAAGCGGCGCGCGCCGAAAAACCGTTTTTCGAGCGCCGCATGCTCGGCAAAGTGGTGCTGTATTTCGAACAGCCCAATCTGGAGAAGCTCGCGGGATTCGGCGAGATCCATACCCCGAGCGTCGCCGACCTGTTCGTCGCCAAGCTGTCGGGGGGTGTGGCATGAACATCGCAAAGTGGCTGGTGCGGCGGGAATTCTGGGAAAACCGCGCGATCTGGCAGATTCCTGCCGTGTTCGGCGGACTCTTGATCCTGGGCTCGCTGTTCGGCGGCTATCAGGTGCTGGGTGTCCCCGACCTCGCGACCGTTCGAACGGTGCTGCAGGCCGGCGCCCTCGACGGCATGATCTTGATCGCGGCGGCGTTCTTCGTGGTCATGTCGATCTATTCCACCTGGTATCTGCTGGATTGTTTGTATGGTGACCGCCGGGATCGCAGCATCCTGTTCTGGAAATCCATGCCGATATCCGACACGACCACCGTGCTGTGCAAATTGGGGGTCGCACTGATCGTCATTCCTCTGGTGTATTTTGCGTTCGCCGACCTGACGACGCTGATGATGGCCTTCGTCATCTCGGTGCGAGCGAGCTCTTACATCGGCAGCACGCTGTGGCGCGGCGACCTATGGATTCAGATCCAGGCCTTGTGGCTCTATATGATCCTGGCGGCCGCCGTCTGGTACCTGCCGGTTGCGGGGTGGCTGTTGCTGGTATCGGCGTGGGCAAAGCGCGCGGTGATTCTATGGTCCATCCTGCCGCCGCTGGCGGTGGTTGTCGCGGAGCGTGTGTTTGTCGGCACCCACGTCATCTGGCACGTCATCGATGTGCGGCTATGGGGCCTGTTCGCACACGCGCTCCAATACACCCCCGGCGCCGATAATTGGGTAACGACCACGATCGGTCACGACGCAATCACCACCCCGGTGAATCTGTGGCGCTTTCTCAATCCCGCGGGATTCTTCGCCAGTCCGGAGACCTGGATCGGCGCGGCGGTCGGAGCCGCGCTGATAGTCGGTGCGATCCAACTGCGGATGCGGCGCGCGGAGATCTAGGTTTGCCACGGCGTTCATCCAGCGCCCGGTGGCGGCTGCCGGCGGCGGCCGTGTTGTGGCTGACCGCCTCCGGTGCGCTTCGCGCCGAGGAATTCTTCCCGATCCGCGATCAAAATCCACTACTGCGGGGGTTCTACCTGCCCCTGCCCGTCGTCGCGCGCGCTGGAGAGGGCGCAGCGCTTTCAGCGACCCTGCTCGTCAGCAATACGCTGAATGTGGAAAGCAATTCCCATGAATCCCTGCTCGTCGACGGTGAAAGTGCGGTGCTTGATTTCACCTATGAGAATGCGCTGTCGCAGCAGTGGCGCTACCGTTTCACCGTGCCCATCGTTCACGACAGCGGCGGGGTGCTGGATTCGGTGATCGACGCCTGGCATCAGGCTTTCGGCCTGTCGCGCGGCAATCGGCCGTACTATCCCAAGAAGCAAATCGACTATTCCTATTCCGGCGACTCGAGCATCGATCTCCACCACCCGCAAACCAGTCTCGGCGACATCGCAGCCGACCTTGGCTGGTATGCGGTGGACGATGCCCGGCGAACGCTGTCCCTGTGGGCGGGACTGAAGGCACCCACCGGGACGGTTGCGGATTTGACCAGCGACGGTGCATGGGACGGCGCTTTGTGGCTGCACGCCGCGGCCCGTTGGCCGACGTGGCAGCTCGCGGCGGAGCTCGGAGTTGCGCAACCCTTCGGCGATGAACTATTTGCAGGGATGGCGCACCGCAGCTCCGTGTTCGCGCGGTTCGCGGCCACGCGTACGGTGGGAGCGGCGTGGTCGCTGCGTGCGCAACTGGACGGGCAAACCGGCCACGTCGCCGGCAGCGACCTGCGCTTTCTCGGACCCAGTCTGCAGTTGACCCTGGGTGCGGCCCGCCGCTTGCGCGGCCGATGGCATCTCGAGATGGGATTCTCCGAAGACATTGCGGTCAACACGGCTCCCGACATTACGTTCTTTCTTGGGATTCGCGACTAAGCAGTGCAAAATAGCGCTCCGAAGTTTCGAACTCTCGAAGGAGCGCCGATGTACAAGACCAAGATTGACCTTTCGGAAAAGATCCGCCGCAACGTCATCCTCATACTCAATGATCGCCTGGCCGATGCCATCGATTTGCAGAGCCAGGTCAAACAGGCGCACTGGAACGTGAAGGGTCCGAATTTCATCGCCCTGCATGAGTTGTTCGACAAGATCTCCGATCTGGTGCTGGAACACATCGACGAGATTGCCGAGCGTGTCACCAGCCTCGGCGGCACGGCGGAAGGAACGGTGGCCGTGGCCGCCAAGCGCAGCAAATTGAAAAACTATCCGCTGTCCATCACGGCGGGCAAGGATCATCTGTTCTATTTGTCCACCCAATTGGCGGCCTTCGGCAAGACCGTGCGCGCGGCCATCGAGGACACGGACAAATTGGGCGACGCCGATTCCGCAGACCTGTTCACGGGAATCTCGCGAGAACTGGATAAGTACCTATGGTTCCTCGAGGCGCACCTGCAAGAGAAGGCTTGATGAACGATCCCCTGACGGCCGGCTCGAACGAGCCCGGGCTCGAGGCCGCTCTGGTAACACTGCGGGGATTGCTGACGTCCGGCGAGGCCTTGGAAGCCTGGGCGGTGCAGCATCGCCTGTTCGCGCTCACGCATCGCCGCTCCTGCATCGCCGCGACCAGCGGGCGCTTCATATCGCTGCAGCGCCGCCTGCTCGGCGGCTATGAGTCCGCCGACATTCGTTGGCAAGACCTGAAGGAGACCCGCATCAGCGCCGGAATACTCACGGCGGATCTCACGCTGGTCGCGCAATCCAGCTCCGACCTCAACATCGGGTCCGAAGTGAATCGCGTGTGGACCTTTGCGGGATTGCGCAAGGATCAGGCGCAGGCCATGTATCGCATCTGCCAGCAGCACGATCAGGTGTGGCGCGAGAAACGCCGCATCCGCGAGCTGGAGGAGTTGCGGGCGAAATCCGGCGGCGTACAGATCGGCGGGGCGCCAGGCGCCTACGGCGCAGCGGATTCCGCCGGCTCCGACTCAGAACCGGCCCGGCGCCTGCGGCAGGCGCGCGAAATGCTGGACGCCAAACTCATCAGCGACGCAGAGTTCGAATCCATCAAGGCCAAAATCGTCGCCGGCCTGTAGCCGCCGCCAGGTCAGGCTCCTAGCCCAGCAGGTGCGCGAAATAGCTGTTGCGCAATCGATTCAGCGGGTCGGTCCGCTGGCGCAGCGCGCGAAACAGTTTCACCCGATCGCCGAAGGCCTTGGCAATGTGTTCGGGCTGCAGGGCCCGGGTCTGATTGAAAGTGGGCGTGCCGCCCAAGCCCGCCGCGAAATCGTTGAAATCGATCAGGAAATCGTCCCAGCCTTGTTCGCCGTTGGACGACGGCTCCAGCGTGATCGCCGGACCTGAATAGCTGACGCTGAACAGGGAACCCCGATCCTGATGCACGCGGTTCGCTCCCGTGACCAGGTTGGCCCGGTAACGGTGCTCCTTGTAATAGGATTTGCAGAAGGCGAAATACTCCGTCAGCAGCTTGGGGTAATCGGCCTGCGGGAAGGCCCACAGACTATAGGTGTGGCGAGCCTTCCACGCTTCGATCGGCATGTCGCGCATCCATTCGTGCGCATACAGCACGACTCCCCGCTTTGAGCGCAGTGCGCGCTGCATGCCGGACAGCAGCCCGGCCCGCAAACCGGGCGCCGCCAGCACACTGCCGACCGTGGATCCGAACGCCGGCAGCACATTGCGCATCACGGAATTGCGAATCTGCCAGATGCCGGAGCGGGTTACGGCAGCGGATTCATCGAGAGTGCGGCGTTCAACGGTGATTTTGTCGGTGAAGGGCGAAATGTGCAGACGCAGGGCCCCTGGAGCATTCA
The DNA here is from genome assembly GCA_035577165.1 of Steroidobacteraceae bacterium. Taxonomy (GTDB): domain Bacteria; phylum Pseudomonadota; class Gammaproteobacteria; order Steroidobacterales; family Steroidobacteraceae; genus Bog-1198. The sequence goes on from DATLVV010000262.1 coordinate 6,230, forward strand.
CCACCGAGTTGAAGCGCGCCGTGAATTCCTTGAGCGGCCACACCTGGTAATCGATCTTCACCGGGGTTATCGGCCGCACCCGCAGCGCGACCTCGTGCACCACCCCCAACAACCCGAAGCTCGAGCGCAGCACCCGCATCAGGTCCTTTTCCCGCTCGGTCACGACCATTTGCTTGCCTTGCGGCGTGATCAGCTTCATTTCAGTGACGCAGGACGACAATTGCGCCAGCCCCACGTCGTAGGAGGCCTGTGGCAGGGTGGTAACTGCCACCGCACCCAGGGAAATCTGGCCCATTTCCGGGGTCAGGGGCAGTTCGAGACCGCGCTCGGCGAGCGCCTGCACCAAGGCGACCACTCGAACGCCGGCCTGCGCGCGGACGAAGTTCTCGCCGAATTCCAGAATCTTGTCGAGCGCGCCCGTGTCGACCGTGGTTCCGCCGTCGCCGCCCACGCAGCGAGTCTGGGAATAGTCGGCGCCGACCATGCGCACCGGGGTCGGATAGCTCTTGGTCTTGGCCAGAACGCTCGGCAGGTCTTCGAAACGCTTGAGTTTGAGGACCAGCCGCGGCCGGCGATAAATGCCTGATGAGTCCGCACCGTTCGGACGAGTGACTTTGCTTACCATATGCTTCCCCCCGGAAGACTTAAGGCCTAAAACCCTAGTACTGCGTGCTGTGGGGGTACAAAACCGGACGGTTCCGGAGCGCAAATTGCGCTGAAGGTACTGGCGACCCCGCTATCGTCAGGCTTCAAATGAAGCCCCTTAGACCGGTGGTTTTGCGTCCCCACCTTTCGGCGGGTTTGCCCTTGAACAGCCTCCATACTATGCGATGGATGCGGCGTCCCTGTAAAGCGCTTTTTTCAGCCCATCAACAGCAGCGTTTCGGCATGTTCAACGGCCTCCGGGGTGCCGCAAACGACCACCACATCGCCCTCCTTGAACAGGGTATCCGGGCTGGGTTCGCGGCCGACGATGCCGTCGCGGCGCACCGCGCTGACCTGGGCCTTCGAGCCGCGGGCCGCCAGCTCCTCAATGCTCTTGCCCACCGCCCAGGCCTGAGGCGGCAGAATGACGCTGTGCAGTTCCTCGCGAAATGCATGACTCATGTCCGGAGGTTCGGCGTCGGCAGAACGAAAGTACTGGCGCAGCATCCCGTAGCGATGGCTGCGGATGTCGTTGACCGTGCGAATGACCCGCGGCACCGGCAGTTTCAGCAATAACAGCAGGTGCGACAACAGCATGAGGCTGGCCTCGAGGGTTTCGGGCACCACCTCCGTCGCACCGGCTGCCTGCAATTGTTCGAGCTTGGAGTCGTCCTGCGTGCGTACCAGGATGGGCACGTCGCCGCGCAATTCGCGCACCGCCCGCAGGATGCGCAGCGCCACTTCGGGATTCGCAAAGGTGATCACCACACAGCTGGCATGCGCGACCCCGACGTTCTCCAAAACCTTGACCTGACCGGCGTCGCCGTAGACGACCGGGTCGCCGGCCTGCCTGCCGGCGCGAATACGGTAAGCGTCGACCTCGAGCGCAATGTACTCGAAGCCGGTCTGTTCGAGCACGCGCGCAATATTCTGCCCGACCCGGCCAAAGCCGCAGATGACGACGTGGTCGCGGCCGGCGACGGCCAGCGTCGCCTGCGTCTCGCGCATCGCTTCGCTCTTGGGCGGACCCGATTCGCCGAGCAAGGCGCGCGTGATCCGGCGATTGTGCCGGATGAGGATGGGAGACAGGACCATGCTGAGAACGGTGGCCGCGAGCAAGGGCTGAACGATTGCCGGATCGAGCAATTCGTGCTGCAGAACCAGGGTCAGCAGCGCGAAGCCGAATTCCCCGCCCTGGCTTACCACGACGCCCGCGCGCAGCGACTTGAACCAACTCTTGGTGGCGGGCTTGGCGACCACGGTGACCACTGCGGTCTTGAGCAGCAGCATTCCAGCCAGGATTGCCGCGACTTGCGCAAAATGCCGCAGCAGCAGCCCGACATCGAGCAGCATGCCCACGGTGATGAAAAACAGCCCCAGCAGCACCTCGCGATAGGAACGGATCGTCGCCTCGATCTGATGGCGAAATTCGGTCTCCGCGAGCATCATGCCGGCGAGAAAGGCGCCGAGAGCGAGCGACAAGCCCACTGCATGAGTGGCCCACGCCGAGGCCAGCACCGCAAGCAACACGGCCAGCGAAAACAACTCCGCGGAACGCACCCCGGCGATCACCAGGAACAGCGGGCGCAGCAGCCAGCGTCCGGCGGCCAGCACCATGAGCACTCCGAGTATAGCGATGCCGATGGCGCCGGCGATATGCCGTGAGTCGGCGCCCAGCCCTACGCCGGTCAACACCGAGACCAGGGCGAGAAACAGCGGAAAGCTCAGATCCTGAAACAGACAGATCGCGACGGCAAGGCGTCCATGCGTGCGGTTGTTTTCCGATTGCTCGGTGAGCTGCGCGATGACGATGGCCGTCGACGACATGGCCACGGCGCCGCCGATCACCACGGCCACCACCGGGGCGACGGCGAAGAACAAGCTCAGGCAGACGGCCACGATGCTGGTGGTAATGAGCACCTGCGCGCCGCCGACCCCCAGCACTTCCCAGCGCATTGCCACCAGGCGCGGCAGGGAGAATTCCAAGCCCAGCGTGAATACCAGGAATACCACGCCGAAGTCCGCCAACAGCTGGGTGGTCTCGCCGCCGTGCGCCAGGTCGAATGCGTGCGGACCCAGCACCATCCCCACCGCGAGATAGCCGAGAATGGCCGGCAATTTCAATCTGCGCACACCCGCCACCACGCAAACGGAAGCGGTGAGGAGAATCAGGATTTGCAATAGCGGATCGCTGACGTGCATCGTGCCTCCGAACTTACAGAAAGCGGCGGAG
>DATLVV010000263.1:0-9690 GCA_035577165.1 Steroidobacteraceae bacterium
CGCCCCATTCCGTGGAGCCGGTAAGTCCGTACTCTTCTCCGTCCCAACTGCACACCACGATGCTGCGCCTCGGGCGAATGCCGCGGCGCTTCATCTCTCCCAGCGATCGCGTCAGCTCCAGCATCGCTGCCGTGCCGCTGACCGGATCGACGCCGCCGTATACCCATGCGTCCCGATGATTGCCCACCAGCACCCATTCGTTCGGCAACTCGCTGCCGCGAATGCGGGCTTCGACGACGGTGTAGGGTTTGACGCTGGTATCCATCTCCACGTGCACATGCACGGTGACGGCGCCGGTGAAACGATAAGTCATGGGCAGCGCGCCGCGCCACTCCGCCGGCGCTTCGGTGCCGTTCATCTGCTCGAGCAGCGGCTTGGCGTCGTGCCAGGAAAGCGGCATGGCAATGATCTTCGGCAACGACTGCGCCGCGGACGGTGCGATCCGTTTCGCGCCCGCCGTGGACGCCCAACCGGGCGTGGTCGGATCCCCGGGAACGATGAAATCGTAGGTGATCGCGCCATGCTGAATGTGACTCTCGGGGCCCCACGGGCCGTCGGGGAACACCTTGCCGCGTGCGTAGCCGTCGTCGGCGGGGTCGGAATAAATCAGCAGTGCTGCAGCGCCTTCGCGCTCCGCCGTCAGGGCCTTGAAGCCGCGATAACTGTATGGGTTTGAATAGCGGACGATGACCACCTTGCCTTTGACGCTGACGCCATTCTGCCGCAGCAACTCATAGTCTTCGGGGTTGCCGCTGTGCGCATAAACCAGTTCGGCCGTCACATCACCCGACGCTGAATAGCCGAAATATGCAGGGTCGATCCCCGGATACTTTGTGTCCGGATCCTGGTCGTACGGGTCTTCGCGAAGCGAGGCTTGATAGCGTACCGGCGCGATCATCTCCAATGCGACCGACCGTGGGCTGGAATGCAGTACATCGTAGCGCCGCAGAGTGACCTGCTCCCAGCCCTGCTTGCGCCATTCGCGCGCAATGACCCCCGCGAGCCTGGTGTTCTCGGGAGAAGCGGCGGGGTGCGGGTTGGCGGTGAATATGCGGTGCCATTCCCGGGCTTGGTCGGCCGACGGCAGAGACTGAAACAGCGCTTCCCGTTCCTGCTCCTTCGCCGCGTGCGCCGGCGAGAAGCCGAGGATGGCCTGCGGCGAGGCGGGATTCGACAGTCCGGCGGCGGCGACCAAGGCCGCGCCAAGAAACGCGAATTGCCTCACAAGTCGGGCTTCAAGGATCGCAGCAGCGGCGTGATCAGATCGATGGGCAACGGGAAGACGATCGTCGAACTTTTTTCGCCGGAAATGTCGGCGAGCGTCTGCAGATAGCGAAGCTGCAGCGACGCCGGCTGGCTCGATAGAATCTTTGCGGCTTCGGCCAGAGTTTGCGCCGCCTGCATCTCGCCTTCTGCGTGGATCACCTTGGCGCGCCGGCCGCGCTCGGCTTCGGCCTGTCGGGCCATCGCGCGAATCATGGTTTCATCCAAATCGATGTCCTTGATCTCGACATTGGTCACCTTCATGCCCCAGGCTGCCGTATTCGCGTCGAGGATTTGCTGAATCGCCGCGTTGAGCTTATCGCGCTGAGCCAGCATCTCATCCATTTCGTGCTGTCCCGCCACCGAACGCAGCGTCGTCTGTGCGAGCTGACTGGTCGCCTCCCACGGGTTGGCGACCTGCAGAATGGCCTTTTCAGGATCGACGATACGGAAATAGACCACTGCGCTGACTTTCACCGAAACATTGTCCCTGGATATCACGTCCTGCTTCGGCACATTCAGCACGACGGTGCGCAGTTCCAACTTCTTCATCTGCTGAATCACCGGCAGGACCAGCCGCACGCCGGGGCCCTTGACCCCGGTGAACCGGCCAAGCGTGAACATCACACCGCGCTCGTATTCCTTGAGGATGCGTATCGAACTCACGAGCAGCATCAGTATTACGACGACGATGACGGGTAGCGATATGATCATCGGTTTTCCTTTTAATCCTGTTGCGGTTCCACCCAGAGCGTCAGCCCCACGACCTTGACTATACGGGCTTGTTGACCCGACCGCAGGGGACCCGCGGTGCGAGCGTTCCACAATTCTCCGCCATAGCGCACGACGCACTTATCCTGACAGTCACTGGTCGCTTCCACCACCGCGCCGATCATCATCTCGACCCCGGCGCTCAGGGGCCGGCGCCGCGCGCGGGCCGCCAGCCAGCCGATGGCGACGATGACCAGGCCGCCGGCAACCGCGATTCCCACGATCAGCGGCAATGCCACCCGCAACCCCGATGCGTGATTGTCGAATAGAATGATGGAACCGATGACAAATGCAGCCAGGCCGCCGACGCCCAACGATCCAAATGCCGGCATGAAGAATTCCGTGACAATCAGGCCGGTTCCGAGCGCCATGAGAGCGAGGCCCGCATAGTTGACCGCCAGCAGTTGCAAACCATAGAGCCCCAGCAGCAGCGACAGCGCACCGACAACACCGGGAAGCACCGCTCCGGGATTATAACCCTCAAGCAACAGGCCGTAGATGCCAATCAAGAGCAGCCCATAGGCAATGGTGGGGTGGGTCAATATCAACAGCACACGCGTGCGCCAGTCGGGCGCAATGCTCCGCACGGCGAGTCCCCGGGTATCGAGCGCGAATTCCTGATTCGCCGCCTGGACCTTGCGTCCTTGAAGCTGCTGCAATAGATCCGGTACATCTCTCGCGACGATATCTATCACGTGTTGTTTGAGCGCATCGTCCGCGGACAGGCTCGCGGCCCCGCGCACGGCGGCTTCGGCCCAGTCGGCATTGCGCCCGCGCAATTGCGCCAACGAACGGATGTACGCGACGGCATCGTTCACGGCTTTGCGCTCGCTGGCCGTTCCTGCATGAATATCCGCGGTGGGTTTCTGTTTCTCTGCTTCGCTGGGATTGGTCGGAGGCGCTGCCGGCGCCGAATTCGGCTCGCCGCCTATCGAAATCGGTGTCGCCGCACCCAGATTGGTCGCAGGGGCCATCGCGGCGAAGTGGCTCGCGTAAAGGATGTATGTTCCTGCGCTTGCCGCGCGCGCACCGCTGGGCGCCACATAGGCCACGACCGGCACCGGCGAGGCGAGTATCGCCTTGATGATGTCGCGCATGGACGTGTCGAGGCCGCCGGGGGTATCCATCTCAACGATGATGACGGCGCTGTGCTGGTTGCCGGCATCCGCGAGCGAGCGCTCGATATAACGACTCATTGCGGGCCCGATGGGGCCGCTGAGCTCAATGAAGGTCGCGAACCGGTCGGCGGGCGCGACGGTGACCGCACTTTGACCCGGCGCCGGGCCGGCAAACAATAGGACAACCGCAAGCCACTTCGCGATGCGGCGCAATTCGATGCACCTGGAACGAAATTCGCTCACTGCTTGGGTCCCCGCAGCAGCCCTGTCACCCACATCGCGATGGTAGCCCCTGGCGGGACCTCCGTCATCCGCGCTTCTGCCACAGAACCCCGGGGTAACCCTTCAACGGCGCCAGCGGTCCGCCCCTGTAAGCCCACTCCGGCGCCTCCTGGATGGCGATGTGATAAAGCGCCTGCCGCCCCGTGCGGCCTTCGAACAAAGCGCGGGGAATGTTCACCATGTGCGGCGAACGCACTCTCTCGTAAATGACCGGCGTGCCGCAGCGGGTGCAGAAACTGCGCGTCGTCTGCGCCGCTGCATCGTGATACCGGGTGATATTCGCCGCACCCTTCGTGATGCGGAAGCGCTTCTGCCAGCTGCCGACGTAAGTCACATAGGCGGCTCCCTGCGCGCGCCGGCTTGCGTCGGAATGGTCGTGCCAGGCCCAGCGCGCCGGGAAGTCGATCTCCATGACTACATCGCCGCAAACACAATGCGCGGCGACCCTGGATGCCGGGGTCCTGAGCAAGCTTTTCGGGATTGCATTCTTCGCGCGGGTTTTCACGAATCACCACCTTGACGTTTGGCCCTGAGCGCCACGCCCAATAGAATCAGCGTTGCCGCCACGCAGAGGTAGGCGAACAGATTGCCCACCGCGACGTACACCGTGTGGCCGCCCGCCATCCACGGCACAGCGACGAGCATGCCGTCCTCGGGATGCGGATGTCGATAAGGATCGTCGGCGTAGGTTTTCTGCAGCAAGCGCCCGTTCGGATCGATGTACGCAGAAACACCGGAGTTGACCGCGCGCACCATGCCGACCCGAAGCTCGACGCTCGCGAACACCGCCAGCGCCAGGTGCTCCCAGGGTTCGGTATCGGCGCCGAACCAGGAATCGCTGGTGAGATTGACGAGCAGGTTGGGATGCAGCTGTCCGAGGCTCTGCAAAAAACCCTGCAGAATGTCTTCATAACAAATCACCGGACCCAGTTTCCAAATGCGCCCGCCGGGCTCCTGCAGCGTCAGCACCCCGGGCCCCTTGCCGGCGGTGAATTGGCCCGTCCCGGGCGGCAGGAGCTTGCGCAGCCACGGAAAGGTTTCGATGCCGGGAATGTATTCGCCGAAGGCCAGCAGCCGCACCTTGTCGTAGTGCCCCACGGCCTGCCCGTTGCCGTCGAGCAGAATGGCTGAATTGAAGGCATCTTCGTGTTGCGGATCGTACATGTCGGCGCCGAGGACCACCGGGACGTCGAATCCGCGGCGAATCATGCCGGGCGCCTCGGGCGGCAAATCGGCGGCGAAATCCCGCGGCAGGGTCACGGGATATGCGCCTTCGCTCCACACCAAGAGTTGTGCGCCGGCGTGCTGCAGACGGGCGGACTCGGCTTGCAAGGCGGCCAACTGGCGAACGGCCTCATCGCGGGAGAACTCGCCATCCACCTTGTAGGCAAAATTCGGCTGGACCAGGCCGATCTTCAGGCGCGGCGCCCGGGCCACGATGTCATCCACCTGGCGCATGCGCACCACTCCGAAGAGAAGCGCGGCCCCGAGCAGTGCGGCCGCCGCCATGGCGCGATAGCGGGCAGCGCGTCCGTCCGCCCACAAGTCGTAGAGGGATCCATTGACCACCATCAGCAGGGCCGTCACGCCGAGCGGTCCGGTGAGCTCGGCAATTTGGATCACGTGCGGATTCCAGGCTTGAGAAATCCACTGGCCGCAGGGAAACAGTTGCGGCACCACGAGCTCGCTGCTGACCATGGCGATGGGCGCGAGCAGGGTCATGGGTATGCGGCGGCGCCGGCGAATGCCGCAGACGATCGCGGTGAACAGCAGAAAAATGAGGGCGCGCGCCGCGCAGAACACGAAAAACACCAGAGCCGCCGCCATCCAGGGGAAATCCGCGAAACGCTGCATCACATCGATCAGCCAGTAAAACCCGCCGCCGGTCTCGACGACTCCCGCCCACCAGCCGAGGAACAATGCCTGCTTGAAGGGCGCGCGATCGACGGCGAGCAACATGGGCACCGCCGCGATCCAGGCCAGCGCCGATAGATCGAAGGGAGTGACCGCCAGGAACCAAAGGCAGCCGCTCAGGGTGGCAAGGCCGAAGGCAGCGTAGAAATTGAGCTTAAGCATCCTTAATCCAAGGTCATTTGAGTTCACGGCCGCGGGGCTGTCGGGTATTCTGAGGCCCAATCATGCAAGAAAGATACGAACCCGCCGCTGTCGAAGCGGAGGCACAACAGTATTGGGACCGCAATCGCTGCTTCGAGGCTGGGGAAGACAGCACGCGCAAGAAGTATTATTGCCTGTCCATGTTCCCTTATCCAAGCGGCCGCCTGCACATGGGACATGTCCGCAACTACACCATCGGCGATGTGCTGTCGCGCTTCATGCGCATGCAGGGCCGCAACGTCTTGCAGCCGATGGGTTGGGATGCCTTCGGCTTGCCGGCCGAAAACGCAGCCATGGATAACGGCGTGCCGCCGGCGAAGTGGACCTTCGACAACATTTCGTACATGAAGGCGCAGCTCAAGTCCCTCGGGTTCGCGCTGGATTGGAGCCGGGAACTCACCACCTGCCGTCCTGAGTATTACCGGTGGAATCAATGGTTGTTCCTGCGCATGCTGGAGAAGGGCATTGCGTATCAGAAAACCGGCGTGGTGAATTGGGATCCCGCCGACAAGACCGTGCTTGCCAACGAGCAGGTGATCGACGGCCGCGGCTGGCGCACCGGCGCGCTGGTGGAAAAGCGCGAAATCCCGATGTACTACCTCAAGATCACCGCCTATGCCGAGGATCTGCTCGATGCGTTGAATCAGATGCCGGGCTGGCCCGATCGCGTGCGCGCCATGCAGGCGAATTGGATCGGCAAGAGCGTCGGTGTTCGGCTCGGGTTTCCTTACGACATCGACGGACTTAGCGGCGTGCTGCACGCATTTACGACGCGGCTCGATACCCTGATGGGCGTGACCTTCTGCGCGGTGGCGGCCGAGCATCCTCTGGCCACGCACGCGGCACTCGGCAATGGCAAATTGGCCGCCTTTATCGAGGAGTGCAAGCGCGGTCCCGCGATCGAATCGGAACTTGCAACCCAGGAAAAGAAGGGCATGCCCACCGGATTGGTGGTGCGCCATCCCATCAGCGGCGAGGCCGTGCCGGTGTGGGTGGGCAACTATGTGCTCATGAGCTATGGCGAGGGCGCCGTCATGGGCGTGCCGGCGCACGATGAGCGGGATTTCGAATTTGCCAAGAAGTATCACCTGTCGATCAAGCCGGTCATCGACGTCGCGGGCCGCGAATATTCACTGCACGCGTGGGCGCCGTGGTATGCCGAACATGGCCGCTGCATCAATTCCGGGGCGTACGACGGCTTGGAATTCCAGGCGGCGGTCGAGACAATCGCGGCGGACTTGAGCCGCAAAGGCCTGGGCGAGAAGCAAACCACCTGGCGCCTGCGCGATTGGGGCATTTCGCGGCAGCGCTATTGGGGCTGCCCCATTCCGGTGATTCATTGCGGCGTTTGCGGCACTGTGCCGGTGCCCGACGAGCAACTGCCGGTGGTGCTGCCGGTGGATCTGGTACCCGACGGCAGCGGCAACCCGCTGCTCAAGAACGAAGCCTTCCTGGCGGTGACATGTCCGAAGTGCGGCGGCAAGGGGCGGCGCGAGACGGATACCATGGACACCTTCGTCGACTCTTCCTGGTACTTTCTGCGTTTCGCCTGCCCCGACAACGACAAGGCCATGTTGGATTCGCGGGTCGGGTACTGGGCGCCGGTGGATCAATACATCGGTGGCATCGAACACGCGATATTGCACCTGCTGTACGCGCGCTTCTGGACGCGGTTCATGCGCGAGCTGGGGATGGTTGCGTTCAAGGAACCGTTCGCGCATCTGTTTACCCAGGGAATGGTGCTGAAGGAGGCGTTTTTACGCAAACCTGAGACGGGCCGCGTCGAGTACTTCAGTCCTGCCGATGTGGAAGTGACCTTGGATCCGACTGCGCAGCGGCGAATCGCCGTGCTGCGTTCCGACGGACAAGAGGTCGAATCGGGCGGCGTCGTGACCATGTCGAAGTCCAAGAAGAACGGGGTCGACCCGCAGGCCTTGGTGGACGAATTCGGCGCCGACACGGCGCGTTTGTTCACCATGTTCGCCGCGCCGCCGGAGCAGACGCTCGAGTGGTCGGACGAGGGTGTGCAGGGCGCCTCGCGATTCATCAAACGCCTTTGGAAGGCGGTCCATGACCACGTGAAGCAGGGTGCTCCGGCCGCCCTCGACAAGGCTGCCCTCAGCGAAGAGCAGCGAACGATCCGGCGCCAGGCGCACCAGACCTTGGCGAAGATTACCGACGATATCGGCCGCCGCCGCACCTTCAATACGGCGATTGCCGCGGCGATGGAGCTGTTGAACGCGCTCGCGAAGGCATCGCACGGCTCCCGGCAGAACTCGCCGCAGGATGGCAGCGTGATGCAGGAGGCGTTGGAAATCGTGGTGCTCGGGCTGTCGCCCATCATTCCGCATGTCACGCATGTGCTGTGGCATGCGCTGGGGCATCGCACGGCCTTGATCGACGAACCCTGGATGCCGGTCGATTCCGCGGCATTGCAGACTGCCTCGATTCCCATGGTCGTGCAGGTCAACGGCAAGCTGCGTGCGCATATCACGGTCGCGGTCGGCGCGGACGAGGGCACGGTGCGGGCCGCGGCGCTCGCCGACCCGCATGTGCAAAAGTTTCTGGGCGCGGGCGAAATTCGCAAAGTCATCATCGTGCCGGGTAAGCTCGTCAACATCGTGGTGTAATCGCGCCATGGTCATCAACATGCGCGTCCGCCGCGGCATCCTGGTGCTTGGCGGCGCGGTCGCCTTGTCCGGCTGCGGCTTTCGCTTGGCGGGCAGCGAACCGCTGCCGGGGGTGCTGGCGCGCCCTTATCTGTCGCTGAAGGATCCCTACACCGATTTCTCGCGCGAGTTCGAGCACCAGCTGAAGAGCGCCGGGGCGACCATACAGGAGGTGCGCGCGAATTCGACCGCATACATCGACGTGAGCAAGGATCTGGTCGAACAGCGCACTCTGTCGGTGTCCGCCACCAACATCCCGACCGAATATGAGCTGACCTACACGGTCACTTTCGCGGTGCAGGGCACCGACAAACAATTGCTGGCACCGCAAACCATCAGTCTGTCGCAGGACTACAGTTTCCAGGAGAATGCTTTGCTGGCAAAGGAACACGAAGCGGACATCTTGCGGCAACAAATGGCGCGCGATCTGGTTGCCATTGCGATGCGCCGGCTCACGAGCTTGAAATAGCGGCCGGTGGGATCGGCGTGTTGCTGGTCAACGCCATTGATAGAATGAGTCTCGAACTGCTGTTGGACCGCTATGGCTTGCAATTGCACCTGGTGTCGCCTGAGGAAGTGATTCCGGGATCGTACTGGGGAGAGCGCGAAGCGGGCCTGATCGGCGCGAAGATTTTTGCGCGGCTCGATACGCCCGTGCACTCGGTGCTGCACGAAAGCGCGCATTTCATCTGCATGACGCCGGAACGGCGCGCAGGCCTCGATACGGACGCGGGCGGAGACGATGCCGAGGAAAGCGCCGTCTGCTACCTGCAAGTGGTCCTCGCCGAGTCGCTGCCGCAGGTCGGCAGGGAGCGAATGTGCCGCGATATGGACGCCTGGGGCTACAGCTTCAGACTGGGAAGCGCCGCGACCTGGTTTGCCGAGGACGCACAGGATGCGCGCGCCTGGTTGATTCGTCACGGCCTGCTCGATGAGGCCGGGCAGGCCACCCATGCCTGCAGGTAACGGCGTGTCGCGCCGCACCGCGCTCGCGGGGTTGATTGCGGCGCTGTCTGCCGGCTGCGGCAAACTCGCGTTCATGGCCGCGAATGTACCCGCGGCGTTCGGTGCCTATCGGCGGCACGCCGATATCGCCTACGGCAGGCACCCACGGCATCGTCTGGATATCTATGTGCCGGCGCCGAAATCCGCGGCGGATTCTGCGCCACCGGCGGCGCGGCCGCTCGTGGTTTTCTGGCATGGGGGCCGTTGGAGCTCCGGCGACAAGGCGGAGTATCGCTTCGTCGGCGCGGCGTTGGCCCAATTGGGTTGCGTCGCCGTGCTGCCGAATTACCGCCTGTACCCGGAGGTCAAAATGCCGGGTTTCATGGACGATGCCGCGCGCGCCGGCCAATGGGCGGCGCTGCATGCCGGAGAGTATGCGGCGGACGCGAATCGGTTGTACTTGATGGGTCACTCGGCCGGTGCCCACCTGGCCGCTCTGGTGACGCTCGACCCGCGGTATTTCGTCG
>DATLVV010000264.1:0-7524 GCA_035577165.1 Steroidobacteraceae bacterium
CGTGCGCGAATGCAGCGCCGAGGGCGTCGTCTACGGCGACCAGCGGCTGGCGGCCAAGGTCATACTCTGGGCAGCCGGCGTCCGTGCATCGGCCGCCGCAGCCTGGGCGGGTCTGCCCGCCGACCAGGCCGGCCGGGCCAAAGTGGAGGCCGACCTCACGGCGCCGGGGCATCCGGAAATCTTCGTCATCGGCGACACCGCGACCATCAATGCCTGGCAGGGCAAGCCCGTGCCCGGCATCGCTCCGGCCGCGAAACAGCAAGGCACGCATGTCGCACGCACCATCCGCGCCCGCCTCGACGGCGATTTCGCACCGCGAATTTTCCGTTACGTGCATTCTGGAAATCTGGCCACCATCGGCAAAAGTGCCGCCGTCATCGATTTCGGATGGATCAAAATGCGGGGCGGGCTGGCCTGGTGGATTTGGGGCCTGGCGCACATCTACTTCCTGATCGGAGTGCGCAATCGGCTGGCGGTGGCTTTGAACTGGCTGTGGATCCATACCACCGGCAGCCGCAACGCCTGCCTCATCACTCAGGGGAATGTCGGCGATCGGCATACTGATTCGTCCTAGTACCAACAGGAATGCCCATCTTGCTGTACGCCGTTCTGTGCTATCACTCGGAAGACGTCGTGATGTCGTGGCCGGCACCGCGTGAGGCGGCCGTCATGGACAGGCTTGCAGCCGTCGAAGAGAAGTTGTCCAAAGCCGGCCGCCTCGGCCCGGTGGCGAAGCTCATGCCCACCACCGCGGCCGTCACTCTGCGAAAAGACCAGGACCCGCCGCTCATCATCGATGGGCCGTTTGCGGAGACCAAGGAGCAACTGCTGGGATTTTTCATCATCGAGTGCGCAGGTCTGCCTGAAGCGATCACAGCCGCGTCCGAACTCGCACGCGCGAATCCGGGAGGGGCCTACGAAATCAGGCCCGTCGCGGTGTTGCGGACCAACAAGGTCTTCCAATGAACGATCCGGCCTGGCTCAATGCCGCGCTGACCTCCGCCCGTCCCCAGGCGATCGCCGCGCTGCTGCGTTACTTCCGCGACATGGATACGGCCGAAGAGGCCTATCAGGAAGCCTGCCTGCGAGCCTTGAAGAACTGGACCAAGCACGGCCCGCCGCGCGATCCGGCGGCGTGGCTCATCTTGGTCGGACGTAATGCCGCGCTCGACGCATCGCGCCGTCATCGCAAGCTGCAGCCGCTGCCCACCGATGAGGTGTTGTCCGATCTCGACGATGCGGAAAATCCCCTGGTCGAACGCTTGGACAGCGCGGACTATCGCGACGATCTGCTGCGGCTGTTGTTTGTGTGTTGTCATCCGGAACTGCCGGCGACCCAACAAATCGCATTGGCGCTGCGCATTGTGTCCGGGCTCAGCGTCGCGCAAATCGCCCGCGCCTTCTTGGTGAGCGAGAGCGCCATGGAGCAACGCATCACTCGTGCCAAAGCGTGCATCGCCCATGCCAATCTGCAGTTCGAGACGCCGGGCGCGGCGGAACGCAGCCTGCGCCTGGAGACGGTCGCCACCATGATTTACCTGCTGTTCAACGAGGGCTACTCGGCGACCGGCGACACGGCCGGCATGCGATTTGCGCTCTGCGACGAGGCGATCCGTCTCGCACGCCTGCTGCTGCGGTTGTTTGCAGGTGAGGCGGAGATCATCGGTTTGACGGCGCTGTTGTTGCTGCAGCATTCGCGCAGCGCCGCCCGCCTGGACGGCAATGGACAAATCGTCCTCATGGAGGACCAAGATCGCAGCCTGTGGAATCGGACCATGATCAACGAGGGTCTTGCCCTCATCGACAAGGCCCTGCGCCACGCACATACCGGCCCCTACCAGGTTCAAGCCGCCATCGCCGCCCTGCATGCGCGCGCCCCTTCGTTCAGCGCAACTGACTGGCCGCAAATCGAACTGCTGTACGCGACCTTGGAAAAACTCCAGCCCTCGCCCGTCGTCACGCTCAATCGCGCAGTCGCCCTCGCCAAGGTCCAGGGTGCCGCGGCGGCTCTTGATCTGATCGAACCGCTCGCCGGCAGACTTGCGGGTTATTTCTATTTCCATGGGGTCAAAGGTGCGCTGCTGCGGGACCTGGGGCGCTCCGAGCAGGCGCGCGAGACCTACAATCGGGCCATTGCACTGGCCAACACGGCCGCCGAGGCGGCGCATATCCGCTCGCAATTGGACCGATTGATGTCGGATCCCGCGCCCACGGAGCGTCCTTGCAAATAGGCAACGAGGAGAGGGTCATGCGATTCATGATGTTGATGATACCGAAGGGCTACGAAGCGGCCAGGCCCGGCACCGTGCCGGATGCGGCGCATGTGGCGGAGATGATGAAGTACAACGAAGCCCTCAAAAAGGCCGGTGTATTGCTCGCCTTGGACGGGCTGCATCCACCCGCGTCGGGGGCCCGCGTCTCGTTCAAATCCGGCAAGCCGACGGTGACCGACGGACCGTTCGCGGAGTCGAAAGAGGTATTGGGCGGCTATTGGATGATTCAGGTCAAATCGAGGCAAGAGGCCCTCGATTGGGCATCGCGCTGCCCGGCGCTCGACAATGAAGTCATCGAAGTCCGGCAGGTGTTCGAAATGTCGGACTTTCCGCCCGACGTGCAGCAGGCCGCCGGGAATTTCCAGACATGACTCAGGTCACGTCCCGATTTCGCCCCGCGTTGCATAATCTGGGCCGTGCGACGTCAGGTGCAACGGGATGCCCCCGCAGGGCAAGCAATGGAAAACGGCCACGCGTCCGCGCCGGCCGTTGCGTCCTTTGCCGCCTTCATGTTGCTGGCTGCCGCACCCTACGCTGCGCGCAGCGATTGGGCGGTGGGGACCGACGCCGGAGTGCGGCACGACAGTAATGTCGGCAACGCGCAGCTCTCGTCCGACATCGTGGCGGATTCCGTTGTCGACGCGCGACTGTCGGCGTATCGCCTATTTCCCTTGGGCGATGGCCTCGGCCTGACGCTCGGCGGCGATCTCGCCGGCGAGGCATATCACAGGATTACGGGACTCAATAATGCCTCTTTGGACGCCGCATTTGCGCTGAAGAAGAAATGGGGCCTTGGCGCGTATGCTCCCTGGATCCGCGTCGGCGGCACGGTGGCGCGCTCGAGCTACCGGGATGATTACCGCAATGCCTGGGACTATCGCGCCACGCTTGCATCCGGCCGACGCATCGACGAGCGCTGGAACGTCTGGGCCGAATACACCTATGAGGACCGGGCCGCCAACGCCGGCCCGGAAGTGGTGCCGGGATTGTCGGGCGACGCGTACAGCCAGATCAGCCACAACCTCGGCGCCTATGTGGAATATTCGTTGAGCGACAGAGCCTTTTTGTCTCTCGGCCTGTCGGGCCGGCACGGGGATGTGGTGTCGACGTCGGCGCCGAATGCGATGATTTACTATGCTTCTCGGGCGCTCGCCGAGGATCCGGCATTTGGACCGGAAGCCTACGCATACAAACTCCCCGGTACGACTTGGGGGGCCCGCTTAGGGGTCAGCTATTCGACCACCGAGCACAGCCTGCTCGGCGCCGCATTCGAGCGCTTCGACACCCATGCGGACGGCGGCAACGACTACACGAAAACGATCGTGGAAATCACCTGGGACTATCGTTTCTGACCATGAATAAATTAATCACAGCCGCGGCCGGCCTGATCCTCGTTTGCGGTGCGATCCCGGGACTGGCCGCAGAGTTGCACGTTCTGGTGAAGGACCATCGCGGCAGATTGGTCGCGGATGCGGTCGTGGTGGCCATTCCCGCCGAATCCAAGAACGCGCGTCTCGCGAAACCGCCGGTGGACGCGGTCGATCAAGTGGACAAGCAGTTCGTGCCGTACGTGAAGACTGTGTTCGTGGGATCGAAGGTGCATTTTCCGAATAGCGACAACATCCGCCACCAGGTTTATTCGTTTTCGCCGGCCAAGAAGTTCGAGCTGCCCTTGTATGGCGGCACGGACGCGCCGCCCGTCATATTCGACAAACCGGGAGTCGTGGTCCTCGGCTGCAATATTCATGATTGGATGGTGGGCTACATCTACGTATCCGAAACACCCTTCTTCGCAAAAACCGAGGCCGCGGGGACCGCGACCCTCGCCGACCTGCCGCCGGGCGAATACACGGTCCGGGTGTGGCATCCGAGCATGGAGCATGGCGAAGAGTCCACGGCCCGACAAATCTCCGTGAACGCCGATGGTCCTGCCAGCGCCACCTGGGAACTCAGCTTGAAGCCGGCCTTTCGGGTGCCCCGGGTCTCCGGCGCGTCCTCCCCGGGCTACCCTTAGGTAAAGGCCTGGATGCCGGTTTGCGCCCGTCCGAGGATGAGGGCGTGGATGTCGTGAGTGCCCTCGTAGGTATTCACCACCTCGAGGTTCACGACATGGCGGATCACGCCGAATTCGTCGGAAATGCCGTTGCCGCCCAGCATGTCGCGGGCGGCGCGCGCCACGTCGAGCGACTTGCCGCAGGAATTGCGTTTCAGCATCGAAGTGATTTCAACCGAGGCAGTGCCTTCATCTTTCATGCGACCGAGGCGCAGACATCCTTGCAAACCCAAGCTGATCTCGGTCTGCATGTCGACCAGCTTTTTTTGGATGAGTTGATTGGCGGCAAGCGGCCGGCCGAATTGCTTGCGTTCCAGCACGTACTGCCGCGCCGTATGCCAGCAGCTCTCCGCCGCGCCGAGCGCGCCCCAGGCGATGCCGTAACGCGCCGAATCGAGGCAGGTGAACGGGCCGCGCAAGCCGGTCACGCCGGGCAGCAGATTCTCCTCCGGCACGAACACCTCATCCATGAGGATTTGTCCCGTCGTCGACGCGCGCAATCCCACCTTGCCGTGAATCACCGGTGCCGCCAGCCCTTTCCAGCCCTTTTCAAGGATGAAGCCGCGAATGATGTCATCGTCGGTCTTTGCCCAGACGATGAACACGTCCGCGATGGGACTGTTGGAGATCCATGTCTTGGCACCGGACAAACGATAGCCGCCCGCGGTGGCGCGTGCCCGCGTAATCATGCTGCCGGGATCCGAACCGTGATCGGGTTCGGTCAAGCCAAAGCAGCCGATCGATTCGCCGCGCGCCAACCCCGGCAGGTACTTGCGCTTCTGCGCCTCGGTGCCGAATCGCTCGATGGGCAGCATCACCAGCGACGACTGCACGCTCATCATGGAACGATATCCGGAGTCGACACGCTCGACCTCGCGCGCGATCAGTCCATAGCTCACGTAGTTGAGGCCGCCGCCGCCGAATTCCTCCGGAATGGTCGCGCCCAATAAACCCAGCTCCCCCATTTCTTTGAATATGGCGGGATCGGTGTGCTCGCGGCGGAAAGCCTCGACGATCCGCGGCGCGAGCCGCCCTTGCGAATAATCGCGCGCGGCATCCCGCACCATCTGCTCTTCTTCCGTCAACTGCCCGTCGAGCAGCAGCGGATCATCCCAATGAAAACTGTCAATCGCCATACTTCAGCCCTTGAGTCCCCGACAGGGCGAAGCATCGCATAAACTCGGGGGTCAGTGGGCCTTTCGATCGTGCTAAGTTTGCGGCCATGAACAGCGCACTTTCGCATATAACCGTGCTCGATTTGTCGCGAGTCCTGGCCGGCCCCTGGGCCGGCCAGGTACTGGCGGATCTGGGCGCCGACGTCATCAAAGTCGAACGGCCGGGCATGGGCGACGACACGCGCGGCTGGGGCCCGCCCTTCCTGCGCGCGGCGCGCGGCGATGACAGCCCCGATGCCGCGTACTACCTCTGCGCCAATCGCAACAAGAAATCCGTTACGGTGGATTTCACCACGGCCGAGGGCCAAGCCATCATCCGCGATTTGGCACGCCAAGCGGACGTGGTTTTGGAGAATTTCAAGGTCGGGGGGCTCGAGAGCTACGGTCTCGACTATGCGTCGCTGCGCACCATCAATCCGCGATTGATTTACTGTTCCATCACCGGGTTCGGTCAGACCGGCCCCTACGCGCCGCGCGCCGGTTATGACCTGCTGGTGCAGGCCATGGGCGGGTTGATGAGCATCACCGGGCGCCGGGACGACGAGGCCGGCGCCGGGCCGCAAAAAGCCGGCGTCGCCGTCACCGATATTTTGACCGGACTGTATGCGACGATCGGAATACTGGCGGCGCTCGCGCACCGCGAACGCTCGGGAGTCGGCCAGCACATCGACCTGGGATTGCTCGATGTGCAGGTGGCCTGCCTGGCGAATCAAGCCATGAACTACCTGATCAGCGGCAGTGCACCACGGCGCTCCGGCAATGCGCACCCGAACCTGGTTCCCTACCAGGACTTTCCGACCAGCGACGGCTACATGGTGATCGCTGTCGGCACCGATGCGCAGTTCGCCCGATTGTGCGCAGTCACCGGGCTTGCCGGACTCGAGAGCAATCCTGACTTCAGCACCAACAAGCAGCGCGTCGCCAATCGCCGCGAACTGATCGAGCAGTTGAGCGCCGTCACCGTGACGCATCCCACGGCCCACTGGGTTGCAGCGCTCGAGAGGGTGGGGGTGCCTGCCGGCCCCATTAATACCCTGGATGCGGTCTTCGATGACCCGCAGGTCCGCGCCCGCGGCATGCGGATCGATCTGCCGCACCCGGTCGCGGGCAACGTCGCGCTGGTTGCAAATCCTCTGCGCTTGTCAGAGACGCCGGTCACGTACCGCTCCGCGCCGCCGACCCTGGGCGCGCAAACGGACGAGGTGCTTGCCGGGCGTCTCTCGATGTCGGCGACCGACATCGAGGCGCTGCGCGCGAAAGGCGTCATCTAAGACGTCGGCCGGAGCAGCCCCGCCGGCTTTCGCGGGCGTTGCTGATTTCTCGCCCATATGTATCACCGGGCGAGCCCACCGGTATCGCCCTCTAATACGAAGCACGCCCAAGTATCCGCAATTCCTGGCGGGTCGTACGATGTTCTCAAGGTCTGAATATATGCAGCTTTCTCCCGAAAGTGAAGGTCATTATGTGCACCGCATATTCACGCAGCGCGATGGCGAGCCTGACCCTGTTCCTCTCTGGCGCAGCCATGGCCACGGTGATTTCCGTACCCATTCCGAACATTCCGCCGCTCTTGATTGAGCCGCTGCCCATCAAGGTCGGATTGTGTGTGACTCCAGCCTTACAGGGCGCCCATCTCCGGGAGTCGCGACACACTGCGCGACTCGAGACCGGCGACGGCGCAGCAAGTCCGGGCCCGGACTGGCAACTTGGCGATGCGACCGTCGCCACGCTCACCACGGTGGCGCGGGCAACATTCGCGGAGGTCGTTGTGCTAGACGGTTGTATGCGCAATCCAGCGCCGCCAGGTAATGTCATGGCAGTCCTGGCGGCGGAACTGACGAGCGCCGACGTTCCCTTGAGCCTGACGGCGTCGGGCGGCGGCAGTTTCTTCACTCATGCCCGGGTGGTGCTGCATATGACGCTGCGGTCTACCCAGAGTCCGGCGGCGGTGTCGTGGGATATTAGCGGCATCGGACCGATCCGGATTGGGATCTTGGGGAAATTACGTGAAGAGGATACCGCG